>CAIXUF010000328.1 GCA_903922535.1 Candidatus Hydrogenedentota bacterium | reverse complement strand
GGCAGACAGGAATGTCTGCCACACATTGTATACGTCAACTTGCGGTAGGGAGGGGGCAAATGAATAAGCGCGGGGCCTGTGGCGTCTTGTATGGGAGAAGCCGGTCTGCCGTTTCCAGCCGGTCAACAGACGGAGATGCAAGCAATGAAACACAAGCGGATGCTTTTCAGCATATTGCCGGCGTGCCTGATCCTCGCGGGCTGCGCCACCACGCCGGTGCAGGAGGGGGCGCTCGGGCTCGGCGCGGTGGGCGCTGGTGCGGGCGCCATTATCGGCAACACGACCGGCAGGGCCGGTCAGGGCGCGCTGATTGGCGCCGGTGTCGGGGCGCTGACGGGCGCGCTGGTGGGCGACGCCATCGAGCATTCGACTCCGCCGCCCCCGCCGGTTTATCATGCTCCGGTCTATTACGCTCCCGGCCCGCCGCCGCCCCCGCCGGTGGTCGGCTTTTGGCAAACGCGGGTGGTTACCGGTCCCACGGGGGAACGTTATGAGCAGCGCGTCTGGGTCACGCGATGAGAGCAAGCCGCTTCCCGGCCTGCCGTTTGTAACACGGCGCCGCTGGCGTGTTACGGGGGTTGTCTGCCTGGTGATTGCCGCCGTGATGGCTTGGAACGGTGTGGCCTTCATCGGCGCGGACTGGTCCTGGCTGGTCCTGCTTGGCTATTGGGGGGTGATCGTGCTGTTGATCGCGGTGGCGGTCTACACGGTGCTGCTCGATCTGCGCTTTACCCAACTGCACTATGTCCTGGCGGAGCGGGAAATCTTTCTCGACACCCTGGGCAGCGAGGAGTTTCGCAGGGAAATCCGCCGGGTCACGGGGAGCACGCCCGCTTCCGGGTCTTCGGGGGGCCATGGGGGCGGTTCTGCTGAAACGCCGAAAGAAGGTCAAGGGAACCCCTGACACCTTACATTCCCCGCCTCTGGAAAAGCTGTCCTGTTTGCCCCCGGACGGCCAATTGTGCTTTCATTAAGCGTGGTCTTTGCGCCCGATTGAAGGAGTCTGCATGAACATCCGTTCCTGGTTTTGGTTGTGCTGCGTGTCGCTGCCGGTGACGGCGGCGCTGATTGCCCTGCCGGGCTGTTCCGGCGCGAAGCCGGAAGCGCCCAAAGCGGCTGAGACGGCCGTCCAACCGGTTCAGCCGCCGGCAGCGCCGGTCGTTCCGGGACTCGACATCGGCGATGTGGAGGCGGGCGTGGTCGTTTCCGCGACGGTGCCGCCCGAAGCCATTTCCGAGCAAGTTGCGGTGGACAACATGGAAACGGCGCGCAAACGGCTGTCCATGGCCACGGTCACGGTGAAACCGCCCTATCCGGCGAAACTGACCCTGCGCGTGACCCTTTCGCCGCAGGTGAGCTATGAGAAGCAGCCGGTGGTGGTGCGCGGCAGGCTGCGCCGCGACGAAGTGCCGATTGAGCCGGAATTCTCCACGCTGGTGACCAAGGGGGGGCTGATCGGGGACAACACCATCAAGTATGACTTCGACGTGATGCAGGGTCTCGCAACACCGCCCGACACCATGCTGGTGTATGCGCGCTTTGACGCGTACCTCATGCCGAAGGACACGCCCGCGACGGGCCTTGATCCCAAGACGGCCCAGTCCGACCAGCACACGGAACTGCTGAGCAACCCCGTGCGCGTCAACTTTGTGAAGTAGGACGGCCGGCCGTGAACATCGTCTGCATCGGCGCGCACCCCGACGACCCGGAATTCTATGCGGGCGCGTCGCTGGCGCTCTGGGCGGCCCAGGGCCACAAGGTGCTGTCGGTGTCCCTGACCGACGGCCGCATCGGCCACCATGCGGACGCGCCCGAAACGCTTGCGGCGCGGCGGGCGGCCGAGGTGCGCGAGGCGGCGCGGCGCGGCGGATACGCGTCGGTTGTCCTCGGCTATCCCGACGGGGAACTGGAACCCTCGCTGGACGCGCGGCGGCGCATTGTGCGGGTTATCCGCGAAGCCGGGGCCGACGTTGTTCTTGGCCACCGATCCGTTGACTATCACCCCGACCACCGTTATGCGGGGCTGCTGCTTCAGGATGCCTCGTTCATGGTGACCGTGCCGCATTTCTGTCCCGAAACGCCCGCACTGCGGCGCAATCCCATCTTTCTGAACATGATGGACCGCTTCACGCGCCCCGCGCCCGTCCGGGCGGATCTGCCCGTGGATGCCGATGCGGCGATGGACCGCAAGTGGGCCCTGCTCGACGCCATGGAATCGCAGTTCTACGAATGGCTGCCCTGGCTGGACGGGTGCCCCGATGCCGTGCCGCCGGCTGCGGACCCGCAGGGGCGTTTGGCGTTCCTGAAAGAGTATTATACGCCCTGGCTCAACTGGGCGGCGGGACGGCACCGCGAGGCGCTGTGCCGCTGGTACGGCGCACGGGGCGATGCCGTTGTGTTTGCCGAAGTGTTTGAGGTGTCTGAATACGGCCGGCAGCCGGACGAGGCGGAATTGCGGGCGCTGTGCCCGGCGATTTGACCCGTCCGCCGGAAACCGGAACCGGGAGGTACATGCGATGCGTGCCAAGACTCTTGCAGCGGCGTGCCTGACGGCATGCTTCATGGCGGCCGTCCCGGCCTACGGGGCGGAACAGCCGGTGGTCGTGAACACGGGGACCGCCACGATGCACGCCATGCCGGCCACGGTGGAATTCACCCTGCTCAAGGACTTCAAGGAAAGCGACCTCAAGACGTCCGCCGAAAAGTGCGCCGCTTTCGTGACGCAGGCGCAGGAGTCGTTGCGCGGCGGCGAGGTGCAGCCGCTGGACGTGCAGGCCATTCCCGGTTCGATCGCCTCCACGGAGGAGAAGACCGTGCATGGCGGCGTGCTGGCGCGCTTCACCATGAGCCCCTTCAACGCGGTGGTCACGGGGCCCGTCGGTTTTGCCGCGCTTTGCGACAAGATCACCGCCATGGCCGCCGCGCTCGGCGCGAAGCTGACGGGGCCCAAGTATCTGCCCGCCGACAATGACAGCGCGGCCGCGCAGGCCGTGACGAAGGCCACGGAGAACGCCTATTCCGCGGCCGAATCGCTGGCCTTTGCCCTGAAGAGCGCCATCTACTCGGTGCAGCAGGCGGAGATACTGGAGTTGACCTGGTCCGAGAAGCCGGCGGAAAGTTCCGGCGAGGTGCCTCAGCTTTCCTGCACCGCCAAGGTGCGCATCACCTACCAGCTTGCGCCGCAGGCCGCCGGGGCGCTGTGAGGGAATTCCCGCAGCACGAACCGCGACTTGTTTGACTGCCCCGCGCCCGCTGCCGGCGCGGCGGCGCCACCACTTTTCATGCCGGAGCCCCGAAGAACATGGTTGATGTGATTGCCCACCGCGGCGCAAGCGCGTATGCGCCTGAGAACACGCTGGCCTCCTTTTCCAAGGCCATTGAATTGGAAGCCGACTGGTTCGAACTGGATGTCCAGTTGACCAAAGACGGGCAGGTCGTGATCGTCCATGACGGCGACCTGGAGCGTGTGGCGGGCGTCAAGAAGAGCGTGGCTGAAATGACCTTGGAGGAGATCAAGCGGGTGGATGTGGGCTCCCCGTTCTCCAGGGAGTTCGCGGGGGAGCGCATTCCCACGTTCGACGAGGCGCTTGCCCTGATGAAGGATCGCACCGGCGTGTACGTCGAACTCAAGGTTGCCAGACATGACAAGGCGCTAAACCGCGGGATAGGCGAAATCGTCTCCAATCACCGGGGTTCGCGCGGCGCGCTCCTGCGCGCACTGATGGACAAGATTGAGGCATCGCAGACACCCCCGCTCGAATTGACACGGAAAGTCATTGCACAGGTCCGCGCACGGGACCTGAAAGATCGGGTGGTGTTTCAGTCCTTCTCGCCGGTGTGCACCATCGTGACGCTGGCGGAGGCGCCTGAAATCCGCACCGAGTTTCTCAGCTTTGTCGAGAAGGAGGATCCGGAACGTTGGCCCCGGTCCGTCGCCTTCGCCAACGCCGTCGGCGTTGCCGGGCTTAACGTCAACTTCGACACTGCAACCCCCGAGCGTGTTGCGGACTTTCACCGGGCCGGCATGACCTGTGCTGTCTGGACTGTGGACGACCCGGCCATTGTGCAAGGCTGCGTCGAACGCGGCGTCAACCGGATTATTTCCAACAAGCCCGACGTGGTGCTGGCAACGCTCCGGGAATTGGGCAAGCGGTAGCAAGACCGTCCGCCTCCGGCGGATTCGCCAGGGATAACCCGAATCCCGGGTTGTGGCACCGGGAGATGGCCTGGTCGGACGGTGTCCTCCGCGCAATGACTGAAAAGAGAGGTATATGCAATGAGAATCACGGCATGTTTGTCCACCCTGGGTATGCTGCTGCTGGCAGGCTGTGCGACCGCGTTTCACGCGGGCGCCCCGCAGAACATGGTTGATGTGATTGCCCACCGCGGCGCAAGCGCATACGCCCCCGAAAACACGCCGGCATCGTTTGCCAAGGCCATAGATCTCCAGGCCGACTGGTTTGAACTCGACGTCCATCTGACCAAAGACGGGCAGGTGGTGGTCACCCACGACGGCAGCCTGGAGCGCGTTGCGGGAATCAAGCGGGGCGTGACCGAAATGACGCTGGCCGAGATTAAGCAGGCCGACGCGGGCGCATGGTTCGCAAAGGAATTCGCGGGGGAGCGCATTCCCACGCTCGATGAGACCCTGGCCCTGGCGAAGAACCGCATCGGCGTGTACATCGAGATAAAGAGCGACTCGCCCGACAAGCCGCTGATCGGCAGGATGGGGGAGACCATTGCCAAACACCAGGGTTCGCGCGACGCGCTGCTGCGCGCGCTCGTGAAGGAGATTGAGGCGTCGGGCACGCCCAATCTGGAATTGACGCGCAAGACCATCGCACTGGTCCGGGCCCGGCACATGAAGGACCAGATCGTGATTCAGTCCTTCTCGCCCGTGAGCTGCACGGTGGCGCTGGCCGAGGCGCCTGAAATGCGCACGGAATTCCTTGGCAGCGATGACAAGGACG
>CAIXUF010000327.1 GCA_903922535.1 Candidatus Hydrogenedentota bacterium | reverse complement strand
CCACCCTCGTTGTGGCGTGGTTTCCAGACCACGCCACTCTCTTCCGACCGAAGGTCTCCTCTTCCTTTCGCGGTGCATCCGCCACGCGCCGGTTTTGGCAACCCACGCGGCGTCCCAGTACCAAGTACAAAGTGCAAAGGACGAAGGGCAAAAAGAAGACGGACTGATACTGCTTCGCTCTTCCCGCTTCTGGTGACAGAGTCAATATCACGAAGATGATCCGGAGAAGAGGAGACCTTCGGTCGGAAGAGTGGCATGGTCCGGAGACCATGCCACAACAGGGTGTGTTCCGGAGCCGGCGGGACGCTCCCGCCTTCGCGGGAGTGACGGACGCTCCCAGTGACTATAATTCCGTGCCGCCCTTGGAGAAGATGTCGGTGATCATCTGCTCGACGACGGTTTCGGCGGCCATGGGCTTGGCGAGGCTTCTGGCGGCCTGGCCCATTTCTTCGAGGCGGGCCGGATTTGCGAGCAGGTCACGAATGACTTTTTCGAGACGGGCGCTGTCGCATTCGCTGTCGAGGAGGAGGATGGCTGCGTCGGCGTCCACGAAGGCGCGGGCGTTGTGCTCCTGGTGGTTGTCGGTGGCAAAGGGGAAGGGAACCAGCACGGAAGGCTTGCCGAGCACGGCGATTTCGGCCGTGCTGGAGGCGCCCGCGCGACTGACGATCAGGTCGGCGGCGGCGCAGGCGGCGGGCATGTCCTCGATGAACGGGTGTACCTGCACACGGTCCTTCCAGGTGGCGGCCTTTTCCTGCATTTCCGCATGGTCTGGACGGCCGGTCATCCAAAGGATCTGAAGTTCACCGGGTCCGAAGTTTCCCGCCATGCCGAGCACGGCCCGGTTCAGCGTGCGCGCGCCCTGGCTGCCGCCGCTCACCAGCACGACGGGCACCTTGGGATCGAGGCCGAACTTGAGCCGGGCGGCCTGCTGATCGGGCGGGTTGATGAACCCGCTGCGCACGGGGTTGCCGACGACCATGGCGCGGGTGGCGGGGTAATCACCGATGGTTTCGGGATAGCTCAGGAAAATGCGGGTGGCGCGGGCGGCACAGAGGCGGTTGGCCATGCCGAGCCGCTTGTTCTGTTCGTGGAGGAAGGTGGGAAAGCCAAGCCGCTGCGCGGCCCACACCAGCGGCAGCGAGACATAGCCGCCGACACCGATGACGGCCTGCGGACGAAACCGCCACAGCCAGGTGGCGGCGCGAAAACCGGACCACGCCAGCTTTATCAGGGTCCACGCCATGCGGGGCGTCTTGCGGCGCGGCCAGCCCTCGACGGGCAGGCCGCGGAAGGGCACGCCAGCATTCGCGGCCACGCGCTCCTCGATGCCGCCGCGGTGGCCGACCCACAGCGCGAGCAGGCGCGGGTCACGCCTGCGCAGCTCCTCCAGTATGGCGGTGGCGGGCGAGGTGTGCCCGCCCGTGCCGCCGCCGGTAATCATGATGCGCATGATGCGCTCCTCGTCATCGCGAACCTCATGCGGCCATGGCCGGGTGCCGCGGCGTTTCAGCGGCGGTCATCCGCCGCTGTCCCTTGTGCTCGCGCGCCTGCGCCCCCACATTGGCGAGCACGCCCGCCATCATCAGGAAGGAGAGCAGCGATGTCCCTCCGTAGCTGACGAAGGGAAGCGGAAGCCCCTTGGTCGGCAGCATGCCGAGCGTGACCGCCATGATGAAGGCGGCCTGAAAGCTGAGCATCGTGCACATGCCCGCGGCCAGCAGGGTTCCAAACAGATCAACCGCATTGAGCGCAATACGCAGCGCCGCCCAGGTGAAGGCGATGAACACCAGCACGACCAGCACGGTCCCTATAAGGCCAAACTCCTCGCCGATGGTCGCGAAGATAAAGTCTGTGTGCGCGGCGGGCAGATAGCCCAGCTTTTGCTCGCCCGCGCCCGCGCCCCTGCCCCACAGGCCGCCCTGCGCGAAGGCCGACAACGACTGAATCAACTGCCAGCCCGAGTCCTGCCGGTAGGTCCACAGGTCGAGGAAGGTCGTGACGCGGACCAGCCGGTGCGGGAAGAAGACGATGGCCCCCGCCAGCGCGGCGGCGCCCAGGCCGGCCATGCCGCTCAGATAGAATTTCCGGCCGCCGGCGATGTAGACCATGACGTAGGCCGTCACCATCATCATCGCCGGAATGCCCACGTCGCGCTCGGCGGCAACGAGGACGGCAAAGAAGGCCGCAACCACAAAGGGCGGCACCAGACCCGGCCAGAACCGGGTGATGTTGGCGCGGTTCTGGGTCAGTTTCACGGCGAGCAGCAGCACGAGCGCGAAGCGCGCGAATTCGGAGGGCTGGAAGCCCTGGCCGAGAACGCGAATCCAGCGGCGCGCGCCGTCGACCTTCGTGCCAATGCCGGGCACCAGCACCAGAAAGAGCAGCGCGACGGCGCCGGCGACGATCACCTGGAAGACGCGTTTGTTGCCAAGCACATGGTAGTCCATGTGCGAGAGCACCATGAACAGCAGAATGCCGAGCGCAAGGTAGAGCGCGTGCTTGACGAACACCCCGTCGAGTCGGGGGCTCACGGTGCTGACGCTGAAGACCATCAGCGCCCCCAGCGCGGCGAGTATCAGCACGGACATGGTCAATACCGTTGTTTCCCTTTTCATGGCCTCTCTGCTCCCGTCTGCGCGCCGCCGCACAGGGTGCGCACGGCGCGTTTGAAGTCCCGTCCGCGTTCCTCAAAGTTCCCGTACCAGTCAAAACTGGCGCATCCCGGCGACAGCAGCACCGCGTCCCCCGGCGTGGCGGCGCGGCGCGCGCGGGCGACCGCATCGTCCATGTTTTCGGCGCGCTCCCACGGGGCGAGGTCGCCGTAGACCTCCGCGAACTTCGGCGCATCGTCGCCGATGGCCACCATGT
>CAIXUF010000326.1 GCA_903922535.1 Candidatus Hydrogenedentota bacterium | reverse complement strand
GAGGTGGACTGGGACATCTGGCTCGGGCCCTGCCCGTGGCGGCCCTTCAACCTGGACTATGTAAGCGGCGGCTGGCGCGGTGACTATGACTTCCACACAAGCTGCATTGGCGAGTGGGGCGCGCACACTTTTGCGCAGGCGCAGGCCGGGCTGGACGTGGACGGCATGTCACCCGTCCATTACACGTATGTGGACAACGACTCCGGCGACGGCATGGTCTGCACCTTCGCCAACGGCCAGAAACTGGTCTTCTCGCGCGGCGACAAGTACTGGTACGGTTCCTGCGGCGAGCGCTTCGACGGCGAGCGCGGCTGGGCCGGTTCCGCCGACGGTTACGCCGTGCCCGACGTTTCCTCGCCCGAACTGCTCTCCGAGTATGACCAGGTCGTCGGCGAATACGTCGCGCGCACGGGTCGTTCGCTTGACCACATGCGCAACTTCCTCGACTGCGTCAAGTCGCGCGAACTCACCGTGGCCAATCCGAGCGTGATGCACCACTCGATGTGCACGGTGCATGCGGCGAACATCTGCATGTGGCTGGGCCGCGACCTCGAATTCGACCCCGCCACCGAATCCTTCAAGAACGACGAAGAGGCGAATCGCCTGCGTGCCCGGGCCCAGCGGGAGCCTTGGACGATATGAAACACCACGCACACCCCGAGGGAAAAACCATGCGAAACGTCCTCATGATGTTCACCCTGACCGGCGCGATTGTGTTCGCTGCCGCGCTGCCGGTCCTCGCCCAGGACACCGATCCTGTGGCCGTGCTTAAATCCGACGCCGCCTTTCTGGACAAACTGGAAGCCTGCCGCGTGCTGGAACTCAAGGGCGGATCGGAAGCGGTGCCCGCGCTGGCGGCGATGCTCACCGACGAGAAGCTGTCCCATCCCGCACGGCTCGCGCTCGAAGCGATGCCCTGCGCCGAAGCGGGCAAGGCGCTGCGCGACGCGCTGGGCACGACCACCGGTTTGATCAAGGTGGGCGTGATCGGCTCCCTGGCGATCCGCAAGGATGCGACGGTCGTTCCGGAGTTGATCGCGCTGCTGCCGGAGCATGACGCGGCCCTGGCGCAGGCCGCCGGCGCCGCGCTCGGCAAACTTGCCACGCCCGAGGCCGTCGAGGCGTTGAAGAAGGCGATTACCCAGCCGACCGTCGTGCCTGTCACGTTGCTGGTGTTCTGCAATGGCCTGCTCGACTGCGCGGAGGCGTTGACCGCCCAGGGCAAGCGCGATCAGGCCGTCGCGATTTATGACATTGTGCTTGAAAACAAAAGTGTCGCTTCCCAGGCCCGCGCCGCGGCGCTGCGCGGTGCCGCGCTGGTGCAGGGCGGTGTGAAAGGTGTTCCGCTGCTGCTGAAGGCTCTTGGCGGCGATGACCAGGCGGAATTCGACGCCGCGCTGCGCACGCTGCGTGAACTGGATGGGGGAGAGGCTGTCACGAAGGCCCTGGCCGATGCGTTGGCCCCCCTGGCCGAAGACCGCAAGGTTGCGGTCATCCAGGTGTTGGGCGAGCGCGGCGACACCGTCGCCGGTCCGGCCCTGCTGGCCGAGGCAAGCTCCGGTTCCACGCCGCTGCGCGTGGCCGCACTGCGCGCCCTCACCCGCATCGGTTATGTCCCCGCCCTGGCGCTCGCGCAGGACCTGCTCTGGTCCGAAGACGCGGACCTGGCCCAGGCGGCCCGCAACACGGTGAGTTATTTTCCCGGCAAAGAGGGTGACGCCATTCTTGCCGCCATGCTGCATGGCGACACCCCAAAGACCCGCCTCCTCGCCGTCGAACTGGTCGGCAAGGGCGGGCTGGACGCGCCCGCCGCGCTGTTGACGGAGGTCGCGATAGACGATACGGACGAAGGCGTCCGCGTGGCTGCGCTGCAGGCGTTGCGCAACCATGCCGGCATGGACCAGTTGCCGGTCCTGCTCGGCCGTCTGCTCACCGCGTCCTCTCCGGCGGAAATGGGCGCCGCCGAGAGCACGCTGGCCGCCATCAGCGGCCGTCAGCAAAAAGCGGCCCCGGGCGAACTGGCCGTGCAGGAGGCCGTCTACGGCGACCTGCCCGACGGTCCCTCGGCAAATGTCACTGACCGGGTGGCGCAAATCGTGGCGTCCGGCGCGCTGTCGGTGGCCGCATCCAACGGGCTCTTCGGCGACACGGCGCCGGGCCAGGTCAAGAGACTGCGCGTGAACTACACGGTCAAGGGCGTTCCCGCAACCCAGACCGTTCAAGAGGGCGAAACACTGGTGTTGAACACCGCCGCGGCGCCCGCCGCCCTGGTGGACGCCTTTTGTGGCGCGCTCGAACAGGCGCAGGGCGACACGAAACTTGCCGTGCTGCGGCTGCTCGGCACCACCGGCGGCAGCAAGGCCCTCGAAACGATCAAGAACGCCGCCTTCAAGGGTCCGGACGGTCCGCTCAAGGACGCCGCCCTGCGCGAGATCTGCAATTGGTCCACCGCCGAGGCGCGGCCCATGGTCATGGACCTCGCCCTTAACGCCAAGGACGCGGACCTGAAGGTGGTGGCACGGCGCGGTGCGGTGCGGCTGCTGGGACAGGCACAGGTCGGCACCGACGAGCGTCTTAGCCAGTACGCGCAGTTGATGGCCCACGCCGACACAGCGGATGAAAAGAAGCTCCTGCTCAGCGGCCTTGCCCAGGTGCGCCAGGTGGAGGCGCTTGAAACGGTGCTGCGCCAGTTTGGCGACACATCCGTGAACGCCGAGGCGGTCCAGGCGGCCATCGCCATCGCCAAGGGCCTCGGCAAATCCGCCAAGGAGGACAACAGCCTCTACAACGGCAAGGATATCGCCGGTTGGCAGGGAAAGATGGAGTACTGGCGCTTTGAGGACGGCGTCATTATCGGCGGCAGTGACAAGCCGATTGCAAAGAACGAGTTCCTCTGGGCGCCGGGCGAGGTGGGCAACTTCTACTTGGCCGTTGACGTGAAGCTCGAACCCAACACGGGCAACGGCGGCATCCAGTTCCGTTCCAAGAAGGTTGACGAGCACGGACAGGCGCTGGGCTACCAGGCCGATGTGGGCCAGGGCTATTGGGGACAGCTCTATCACGAGCACGGCCGCGGAAAAATCGATCCGACGGACCGTGCCGAAGAAGCGGTCAAGCCCGGCGACTGGAACCACTACGAGATCCTGGCGGTGGGTCCGGCCATCTGGCTCGCCATCAACGGCAAGCTGGGCGCGGCGTGCCTGGAAGCCCAGGGGGTTGGTGAGCGGTCCGGCGCAATTGCCGTTCAGGTCCACAGCGGTGCCCCTCAGACGGTCCAGTACAAGATCATAAAGCTGGTCCACAATCCGGAGATCAAACTGGCGGGCATGGACGCCAAGAGACTGTTCACCGCGCTCGGGACACCCGAAAAGAAATAACATAACGTGGTTTATCCGCTTGCGGCCCCGAAGGGGCCGCACAATAGTAGCCACGGGTAGAGCGAAGCGAAACCCGTGGTCAGCGGAGCAGATTGTTGACG
>CAIXUF010000325.1 GCA_903922535.1 Candidatus Hydrogenedentota bacterium | reverse complement strand
CTCCAGTACCTTCACCTGCGCCTGCGCGGCGGCGCTGGCGCCCGAGGTCATGTTATCCAGCTTGCGTCGAAGCTCGCTAAAGCGTTCCTCGGCCGTTTTCAGGGCGGCGTTGCGCCGCTCCAGGGTTGCCTCAAGATCCTTGATGCGCTCCTCGCCCCCGGCCTTCTCGGACGCCATGATTTCAAGCTTTTCCTGCATGCGCAGAATGCGCCGACGGGCCACGTTGATGGTTTCGCCGCGTCTTTCAAGGTGTTCTTCCAACTCGCGCACGTGGGCCTGCACGGACTCATTCAGCGGTTCCGCCTCGTGCAGTTTCGCCTCCGCCTGCTCCGCCCGCGCACGTGCGCCGGAGATCTGGGACTCCGCGTCGAGCAGTTGTTTTTCGAGCGCGCCGATGCGTTCGGTCAATTCCTGCGATGCCCCCCCAAATTCACCCGAGTCGGCCGCGTCGCGCAGCATGGCCATGACGGCGCAGGCATCATTGAGCCGGCTTTCCCGTGTCCGGTTTGTGGTGTTCAGTTGTTCCAGCGTTTTCTCGACCGTGTCGCGCAGGCCCCTAAGGCCCTGTTGCACCGCGTCCGGAGCGGTGTGCAGATCCCTCTGCTCCTGTTCAATGAAGGCCATTAACGCTTTCAGGGCAACGTCTGGATTGGAAAGCTTCATCGCAACAGCTCACCTCTGCCATGTCCAAACATAATCACCGCAAGGTCGCGCCGGGCTCCACGGCATTTGCCGCCGACATCCCCGACACGGTCAACATGTCCTACCGCACCTGTAAAGAGTTTATTCGTATTTCCTCCGGTTGTCAATAGTTTTCCGGAGGGGGACGGTGTTCACCGCTTCAGAATACGCAGGGTCTGGGAGAATTCAGGCACTTTCAACAGGGCGCAGCCTCCGGCGTAGGCAAGTGCGGCGACGACCAGCGCACCCCCCACAGCCACGGCGTTTTTTAGATAGGTTGCCGCGCCCAAGAATTCCTGAAGCAGGTGAAAGCTTTCCCATGCCAATGTACCCATGAGCAATGCGCTGAGGGTCATTTTGGCCAAAGACAACACCAGTTCGCCATCCCAGAGACGGCCGTAACGGCGGGAAAGGAGGATGAAGAGCAGGATGAAGTTGACGGTGTAGGAGAGGGTGGTTGCCAGGGCCAGGCCGAGATAGCCCATGGGCCGGACCAGAAGGAGGATGAAGACGATGTTGAGGGCCATGCTGATAGTGGCGACAATTACCGGGGTGATGGTGTTCTGAACGGCGTAAAAGCCCTGCACACTTATCTTTACCCACGAAAAGGAAAGAAGACCGAGGGCACCGTAAAACATTGCTGCATTGGTCTTATCTGCGAGTTCCTGGCTGAAATGGCCATGTTCGTACAGCACCCCGATGAGCGGACGGCCCAGGGCAACCAGGCCGATTAAGGACGGAATGATCAGGAAGAAGGACTGCCGAAAGCCCTGTTTCAGCGTGTCCCGAATGGAATCGAACTCTCCGCGCGTTGCGGCGCGGCTGATGGTGGGAAGGATGGCCACCGAGACCGCGATGCCGAAGATGGACAGGGGTAACTGGATAAGGCGCTGCGAATAATAGAGCGCATCCACCTTGTCCGTACCAAGCGACATGGCGAAGAAGCGGTCCACCAGCTTGTTCACCTCGCCGGTGGCCTGGCCTATCAGCACCGGCGCGAGCAGCAGGAACACCCTGGCCGTGGCTGAATGGCGCAGGTTGAACCTGGGCCACAGAATGCCCGTGCGGCGGTGCATGTCCCAGAAGAGGACCACCAACTGGGCGACGCCCCCCACCCATGCCCCAATGACCAGCGCCCAGGCCGGGTCTTTAAACCAGCCCGTCATCACCACGGACGCCGACAGAGCCACGTTCAACAGCAAGGGCGACCAAGACGCCGTACCATAGCGGCGGCCCACAAAAAGCGGCGCCATGGCGAAGGTGGTCAGGCCAACGAGCAGGAAGTAGGGAAAAGTCCATTGCAATATGCGGACCAGTTCCGCCAGTTCTTCCGGCGTCTGTGTCAGTTCCTTTCCCGTGACGGGCGTCAGTTTCCCGAGCGCTCCGGGAATAAAGGGCATGACGGCCACGCCAATCACGGTGATTACCGTGAAGACCAGCAGCATCGCCCCCAAAACGGAAGCCACCGCGTCCTTGTACTCGGCCTCGGTCTGTTTCTCCTTGATTTCGGAAAAGACCGGCACCATGGCCGCGTTGGTGGCCCCCTCCCCCAGCATGTCGCGGAGCATGTTGGTGATGCTGAAGGCGAACCAGAAGGTGCCCAAGGGCCCTTCCGTGACGAAATGGCCCATAACGCTGTCACGCACGAGTCCGGTCACCCGGCTGAGCATGGTGCCCCCGGCGAAGATGGCGATGAAGCGGGTGATGTCTTTGCGGTGTTCGGTCATGGCTTGGATCTGTCCGCTCCATCGTCAGCGCGTGGTTTTCGTCGGCATTCGAGCCATTCAACAAGTATCCCCAAGAGTGCGAGCATCAGGAGGCATTTGATGGAATGGGGTTCTACCGGTGCGGACAATGCAAAGGTGCCCACCAGCCGCTGTCCCTGTACCATGGCGGGCAAAATGCGGTCGGCCTGATACTTGTTCAGTCCGCCGTCCCTCCGCAAATAGCTGGAAACGGGAAGAAACCTGCCGGAACCGTCAAAAACGCCCGATATTCCAGTGTTTCCGCTGTGGACCAACGGGAGACCGGTTTCAATGGCACGGAATCGTGCCAGTTCCAGTTCCTGAAGCATGGCGGTGCTCTGTCCGAACCAGGCGAGGTTGGTCATCACCACGAGGCAGTCGGCCCCCTGCTGCTTAAGCCTCTTGGACAAAGGAGAGAAAAGCACCTCAAAGCAGATCAGCGGCCCCACTTTGTGTTCGCCAACCGGAAAGACTTTCAGTTCCGACCCCGCGTCGACACCGCCGTAGGCAATGCCGCGCAGAAAGGGAAACCAGCGTTCGAAGGGTATGTACTCACCCCAGGGTGCCAGATGGACTTTGTCGTACACCCCGGCAATCTCGCCCTGCGGCGTTATAAGGCAGGCGGAGTTGTAGCTCTTCCGCTCCTTTGGGTCATCCCGGGTGATTCCGGTCAACAGCGCGGCTCCGGTGTCCTTTGTCAGCGCCCGCAACGGTTCGAGTGTCTTTTCCCGCGACAAGTCACCGGGCACGGCCGCTTCCGGCCAGACCACGAGGTTCAAGGGTTCCTCTTTGGCCATGGCCCGGGTGTGTGTCTCGAGCATGTTCATAATGAAGTCATCAAAGTAGGGATCCCACTTGATTTCCTGTGACACGGAGGGTTGGACCAAGCCCACCTTCAGGGGGGATGATTTGGCCTGGTTGGGATGGGGAGCCTTGCTGTTCAGGCACCAGTACCCGCCTCCCAGGATTAGTGCCAGCAGGGCGGTGGCCATGGCGACCCGGGGCAGGCGCGGCCTTTCTGTCAGCGCCAGCGCGAGAAGCGTGTTGACAAGCACTATGGGGAAGGATAGAAGGGAAACGTCGAAGAAACCCGCCCACTGGGCAATGGGCAGACAGGCCCCCTGGCTGTAGCCCAGGGAACTCCAGCCGAAGCCGCTAAACCAGCGGGCCATGAGCCATTCCATGACGAACCACAGCGGCGCGACCCATTGGATGCCCATCCTGCGCGGATAGCGGCGTTCCAGCCCTTTCCAGATAAAGCCCACGGCAGCCCAGTGCAGCGAAAGGAGCACGCAAAGAAACTGCTGGCCGAGGATGGCCCAGCCGCCCGCCCAGAAGATGTTTGCCCAGAGCCATTGCAGCAACAGGGAATGGAACGCCCAGCCCGCAAGGAAGAACTGGAACGCCGCACGGCGCGGATTGGCGCGCAGGGCGGTCCAGAACAGCGGCACGAGGGCGATCCAGGCCAGCCAGAACCAGTGGAAACGTGGAAATGCCCACGACAGCAGGACGCCGGAAAGCACGGGAAGTCCATATAGCTCAAGATTCTTCTTCATGGCGGTTAATGATGCTGAATACCGCGGCCCCGGTCAAGAGTTTCCTTGTACGGTTCCCGCTGTAATCTGCGAAAGTCCAATCGTGCCCATTTGACGGCATCCTGAGAGCCCGTCCAGAAGCCTTCCGACATGCCGAAAGAACGGGACAGCCGGAGGCAGGTGTCGGTGGTGACGGCGAGCTTGCCGGACACGCTTTCGCCGATGCGGCGCTGCGGCACGCCGTGATGTCTTCGATGGCGCGGCGGTGCGGGGGCAGGAGCCGCCCGCCGAACGTTTCGAGATAGGACGGCCCGAACTGGCGGAACACGTCCGCGACTTCGAGTTGCGGGGTCATGACGGCGCGCCGGCGTCAATCGGACAGCGAAACGGAAAAACCGGCCACCACGTCG
>CAIXUF010000324.1 GCA_903922535.1 Candidatus Hydrogenedentota bacterium | reverse complement strand
GCATCCTTGCCCACTAATCCTTCTTCGGGTGTTCCTTGAAGAACTGCCAAATGACCTCGGTTGCCTTGAAGTCGCGGCTGACGCGGCCCAACGACCACTGTGTCTGCATTAGCGGCCCGCCGGGCCAGGTGTGTCCCCCGCGCTCCACCGTGTAAAACACCACGTCGCTTCGCGGCGTTGCCCCGCTGTAGCGATCGACATGCGTCCGCGTGCCGCACTGTGACCCGTGATGGGGCAGCCGCGTCGTTTCCGGCATCGGATTGCACGCGTTCTGCTTCACCCAGAAATCCACGGCCGCGCTGGTGGGGAGCACGGCGGCCGTGGTGTTGTTCAGCAGCTTTCCCCCCTGCCAGAATACGACAGGATCGCCCGTGCCGTTGATCATGAGGATGGGCATGGGCCGGTCCGGCTTGCAGTCGGGCAGCACGGATTCGGCGATGGCGCCAATCACAGGAGCGGCCGCCGCGATGCGGTCCGTCAGCTTGCAGGCAACCAGGTGCGTCAGCATGCCGCCGTTCGACGCGCCCGTAACGTAGACCCGCCGCGGATCAATTCTATAGTCGCGCTCCACTTCATCCATAACCCGGCCCACGAAACCCACATCGTCCACCGGCGCGTCATAGCCTGGAAATCCCGGCGCGTTCAGGCCGGAGTTCCATCGATGGTTCAACCCGCGCGGGTACACCACGATGAATCCCTCACGGTCGGAGAGGGCGTTGAACCGGGTCAGCCAGGCCATCAGCAGCGGGTTCATGCCCGCCCCGTGCAAAACCACCACGAGCGGCACGGGCGTCTTCGCGTCATACGACGAAGGCACATGAAGCCGGTATCCCCGGTCCCGGTTCTCGTAGGCAACCCGTTCACGTTCGCCCTGGAAAACAGAGAGGCACCCCATCAGGGCAGACGCCTGGCAGACGGCCAAGACCAGAATCGTAATACGCAGTGCGTGGGAGTGTTTCATGGGGCGATTCCTTCGGGTCTTCCTTGGCATGCGATGTGCGCCTGCCTCAGCCTTGGACTATTATGGCACACGGTGAACGCCCAATCTCCTGTGCTATTATCCCGTGCGAGATAAAGCAGCGGGGCCGAACCGCCAAGAACGGCGAGAGACAAAGGAAAACGCCATGTCGGGCAAGGAAACCAGGCGCGTGTGGGTCTGTCTCGTGTGCGGGTATGTGCACCACGGACCGGAGCCGCCGGACGAATGTCCGGTGTGCGGGGCGGACCGTTCGGATTTTGAGGCGCAGACTGAGGCGGAACCTGCGGCGCCGGCCGCCCCCGCCGCGTCTCCGAAGCGGTGGAAATGCCTCGTGTGCGGCTATGTCCACGAGGGCGATGAACCGCCGGACGAGTGCCCGGTGTGCGGGGCGGACAGGGATCAGTTTGAACTGATCAACGACGGTCCCGCGCCGCGCGCGGCACAAGGCAAGATAGTGCGCATCGTGGTGGTCGGCGGTGGAGTAGCCGGCGTGTCGGCCGCGACGGCGGCGCGGGAGAGTTCGGCCAACGCCGAGATTACGCTGGTGTCAAAGGAGCCCGAACTGCCCTATTACCGGCTCAATCTGACCCGCTATCTTGCGGGGGAGATTGGCGACGAGGCGCTGCCGATCCATCCCGAGGCGTGGTACGGAGAAAACCGCATCCGGCTCCTGCGCGGCGTGGAGGTGACTGCCGTGCTGCCGGTGGATTCGGTGGCCGTGTTGGGCGACGGGTCCAAACTGCCCAGCGACAGGCTCATTCTCGCCTGCGGCGCGCAGCCGTTCATCCCGCCCATCCTCGGCGCGGCGCTCCCGGGTGTAATTGCGCTGCGCACGGTGACGGACGCAAAACACATTCTCGAGGCGATTCAGCCGGACATGCCCTGTGTGTGCATCGGCGGCGGCATTTTGGGACTGGAAACGGCCGGTGCGCTCGCGAAGCGCGGCGCGCGGGTCACCGTGCTCGAAAACGGCGGCTGGCTCCTGCAGCGGCAACTGAATGAGGCGGCCGGCAGGGTGCTGGAGCGCTATGTCAGCGCGGCGGGCATCAGCGTGCGGTTCAACGCCAAGACGGAGGCGATCACGGGAACGGAGCGGGCGGAGGGGGTCCGCCTCGCCGACGGCGCAGCAATTCCGGCGGAACTGGTGGTGATTGCGGCGGGGGTGCGCCCCAACAACGCACTGGCCGCGGCGGCGGGGCTCAAGGTGAACCTAGGCACGGTGGTCGATGCGCGTCTCGCCACCTCGTCGCCGAACATCTTCGCGGCGGGCGACATGGCGGAGCACAATGGCACGCTCTACGGCCTGTGGGACCCGGCGCGGCATCAGGGTTCCATTGCGGGCATGAATGCGGCAGGCGGGACCACGGAGTTTGGCGGCATCCCGCGCGCCAACACGCTCAAAGTGCTGGGTGTGGGACTCTTCAGCGTGGGCATGGTGCAGCCGGACGGCGACGGCGTGGTGGAGGTGGCCGAGGAAACAGATCGCGGCTACTTCCGTTTCCTCTTCAAAGACGGCCGGATGTCCGGCGCCATTTTCGTCGGCGACACGCAACTCGCGGCAACGGCCACCAAGGCCGTCAAAACGGGCACGGACTTCTCGGCCGTGCTGGACGCCGCGCCAACGGTGGACGCTGTGATACAGCAGTTGCAAGCGGCGGCGGAAATCACGGGCGTTTCGGGTTAATCCAGCGCGAAAAGATACGTGAAACCGTCCCGTCGAGCTTGGCGCCTTTGAGCCGGGCACCCGCGAGATTCACCCCTTTTAAGTTGGCCTCCTCCAGCAGCGCCCCGGTGAGATTGGCCTTGGCAAGGCTGGCCCCCGTCAGGTCGGCTCCCGTCATGTCGGCGGCGCTGAGATCGGCCCCGCTGAAATCGGCGCCGATGAGAAGCGCGCCGCGAAGATTGGCCCCGGCGAGAAGGACACCGGGGGCGTTTGCGCCGCGCAGGTCGGCCTCGATCAGTTCAGCGCCCCGAAGATCGGCCCCGGACAGATCCAGCCCGCAAAGCAGGGCCCGTCCCAGAAGAGCCCGCGACAGGTTGGCCTTGTGCAGCAGGGCGCCTCTGAGGTCGAAAGCGCGCAGGTTAGTCTCACCCAGGTCGGCACCGCGCAGGTCCGTGTCTTTAAGCAGCGCCTCCGACAGTTTGGCGTCGCGCAGCCGCGCATGCTGCAGGTTGGCCCCCTCCAGATTTGCCCCGGTCAAATTCGTTCCGGACAGGTTGCACTGCCGCAGGTCCACGCCGTGAAAATCGATGCCGAGCAGGACGCTGGAGGTCAAATCCATGCCCTGGAGCGACAGCGCGGCGGCGGGGTTGTCGCGCCGCCAGGCGTTCCACACGCCCACCCCCTGCCGCAGCACGGCAACGGGGCCCTCAAGCACCGCGCCGCGTTCCCGGGCGATCTGCCGCAGCCCCTGGGGAGCGTGATTTGCTCCGGTCAGGAAAGCGCCCTGGAACACGGCCGACTCCCAGCCGCTTGTATCCAGAAGCGTCGCCGCGACCAGATTCGCCCCGGTGAAATTGGCCCCGCCCACATCGGCCTTGGACAAATCGCAGGCCACCAGTTCGGCACCCTGAAGGTTGGCCCCCGTGAGCACGGCGTGCCGGAGACTCCCGTGCGACATTCTGGCCCCGGTGAGGACCGTCCCGGAAAGCACGGCGCAGGCAAAATTTGCCTCGGCAAGATCGGCCCCCTCCAGTTGCGCGCCCGACAGGTCGGCACCGGCAAACGAGCATCCCTGCACCGCGGCGTTTTGCATCAGCGCACCACGCAGCACGGCCTTCTTGAAACTGGCCTGTTTGAGGCAGGTCTTGCGCAGATCCATTTCCTGCAGGTTTGCCTGATCGAGGCAGGCGCCGCTCAGATCCGCGTCGGCGAGGTTTGCCCCCTCCAGGTTTGCCCCGGTGAAATTGCCGCGCTCAATCTTCGCGCCGACAAAAATGGCGCCGCGCAAATCGGCACCGCGCAAATCCGCCCCGTACAGGTAGGCCCTGCGCAGACCCGTGTGGCGCAGGTCCGACCCGCGAAAACTCATGTTGCTCATAAGCGCGCCGTCGAGGCAGGCGGCGCGCAGGTCGGTGCCCTCGAACGAGACCCCGCCGATGCGGGCCTCCCGGAAATTGACCTCGTCCAGTTTGGCTCCGGAAAGAAGGGCCTTGCGCAGGTCCGCAAACTCAAGATCCGCGCGGCTGAGTACGGCGTCGGTCAGATCCGCCCCGCAAAGGCTTGCGCTGTAGAGATTGGCCCCGGCCAGCGAGGCGCCGTCGAGCCGCGCGCCGTCAAGCCGCACCTCCCGGAGATTGGCCCCCTCAAGATTGGCGCCGGACAGAACCATGCGCTGAAGGAGTGCCCCGGACAGATCCACCTTCTTATAGTCGCTGGGACCCCGCCATGCGTTCCACGCCTGCGGGCCCTGACGGAGCACATTCAGGCATTCCGCATCGGCCATGTCTTGTCCCTTTCCGCTGGTGCATGATTATACTAGCCCGTGGCTGTGGCGACAAACGGCACGTCGTGGCACGGGCGTCCGACCCGTGATTCCCGGGGGGGAATGGGCGGAACACCCATGCCACGGTGCGCACCGAATGTTTTGCGTTTGGGGAACGGTTGGGATATCTTGGGGACGGGCGCGCGGCGGACGCGCGCACAACG
This sequence comes from Candidatus Hydrogenedentota bacterium, assembly GCA_903922535.1. The sequence continues at coordinate 2,802 of CAIXUF010000324.1, read as the reverse complement.
CACGGAAAGGGTACCCGGTGAACGAGGCTACACGGCATATCCAGCTTGTGCTGGCCCATGTCCGCCGGGAGGCGGCAAAGGTGATTATCGGGCAGGGCGACGTGATTGACCAGGCGCTGATTGCCATCTTCGCCGGGCGGCACGCCCTTGTGGAGGGCGTGCCGGGCGTGGCGAAGACGCTGCTTGTACGCACCCTGGCCCAACTGCTGGGCTGCCCCTTTCAGCGCATTCAGTTCACCGCCGACCTTTCGCCGACGGACATCATCGGCACAAACGCCTTCAACCCGTCCACCAACGCCTTCACCCTGCTAAAGGGCCCCATATTCACCACCTTCCTGCTGGCAGACGAGATCAACCGCGCGCCCGCGCGCACCCAGTCGGCGCTCTTGCAGGCAATGCAGGAGCGGCAGGTAACGATTGACCGCCAGACCCACGTGCTGTCGCCGAATTTCGTGGTGTTTGCCACGCAGAATCCCGTTGATTCGGAAGGGACCTTCACGCTTCCCGAATCGCAGTTGGACCGGTTCCTGATCAAGATCTCGATGAACTACCCGGACGAGGGGGAAGAGCTGGAACTTGCGACCCGGACGATGACCAAGGAAGCGCCGGAGACGCTGATTGACAGCGGCGTGGTCCGTCCGCTGCTGACCGCGGAGCGGCTGTCGGAACTCCGCGCCGCGCTGGACACCATCGAGACGCGGCCCGAGATTGCCCGCTACGCCACGGCACTCGCGCGCTTTACGCGCAACCACAGCGCGATCCAGGTGGGTGCGGGCCCCCGCGCAACCCAGGCGTTGCTGTTGTCCGCCCGGGTGCATGCCGCCCTGCGCGGCCGCGACGCCGTGACCGCCGAAGACGTGCAAAGCATGGCGCTGCCCTGCCTGGAGCACCGCCTGATGCTCAAGCCGGAGTTCGTCGCCAAGGGGCTGACCTGCGCGGAGGCCGTGCGCCACGTCCTGCAAAGTGTGCCGACACCGCGCTGCTGAGGAAGGGACACTTGGGCGGATGACGCGTGTGCGGCCTTCGTTCTTGGACCCGTGCATTCTTTGAGAGCGCGGCGGCGAAATCTGGAGTGCGGTGTCGCTGTCGCTTACGGTTTGGCCGTCGGCATATGGGCCGAGATGAGGGCGTCCCTCGCATCGTTGAAACTGGGCCAGATAGCGTGGGTCATTTTCGGCTCGTTGACGATGCGCTTTTTGCCGGGCACGTTGTTGTACGCGGCATACACCGAGGTCGGCCGGCACACGTCGTCGATGAAGCCGACCGCAAACACCGCCTCCGCCTTGGTGCGCGTCGCGAAGTTCATCGCGTCGAAATAGCGCACGGCCTGCAACACCTGCGGGTCCGGCGCACCTTTGTCATCGCGCGGCACGATGCGCGGCCAGCCGCACACCCGGCCTGTGTGCTCGCACATGGCCGGCACGTTGGCCGCGAATGCCGTGACGCGCGCGTCAAGTCCCGCGGCCACGATCGACTGGCCGCCGCCCTGGCTGGTACCGCACACGATCAGCTCTTTGCCGTTCCACTCCGGCTGGGCTGTCAGGAAATCCATTGCCCGAATGAGGCGCAGGTACATTCCGAGGAAGTAACAGGTCTCACGACTGTCCCGGCCCTGGTTCGGATAGTCCCGGAGACGCCCGGCACCCAGTGCGTCATAGTATTCCTTCGGCTGGCCGTTCAGGATTCCGTGCGCATTGATGTCGAGCGCCAGCATGCCCCGGGCGGCGAAATCGACGGGCTTGTCGGAACTTCCCACACCCGCCCCGTGCACCGACAGCAGTGCAGGCAGGCTTTTGCCGGCCGCGCCTTTCGGGCGCGCGAGATAGCCCGACACCGGCGCCCCGCCGGTGCAATCCAACTGAAGGTCAAAACACTCGACCGTCTCATTGGGCGAGTCCACCGGCACCAGGCGCGCATTCATGGGAATCTTCGCCAATTCAGCCTTCTTCCCCTCCCAAAACGCGTCGAAATCGTCCGGAACCGGCAGGCTGGGCTTGATGTCCAAAGGATCGATCCCCGCGCCCCCCACGGCTGTCACGGCCTTGCCGTCCGGTCCCGTGAACGTGGCCGTGCACCGCAAGAATCCCGGCCTGTCCAGCGTCCCCGTCACCTGCATCGGCGCGCCCGCCAGCGCGAGTTTCCCCTGGCCGACCGCGTCCGACCCGTCGTTCGTCAGGACATACGCGACCTCCGCCGCGGGCACCGGCTCGTTCCCCCGCGCCAGCGACACCGTGAATGTGACCGTCTCATTCACGTGATACAGGGCGTCCGCCCGGTCCGGGACCACATTGAGCGTATACGCCTCCTGCGCCCATACCGGAAAGGCCAGGACCAACAGCACGAGAATTGGATACAGCACCTTGCGTCGCATCAGCAGTTTCTCCGTCAGGCCACCCGCTCGATGACCCGTGTTGCACAAAGCGTTCCCCAAGCGCACACCAACGCCCAAGAAACATCCGAAAGTCCCGCAGGGTTTCCCCGCATGCTTTCACGGTCAATCTTACAGGAAGAGCCCCCCCTGTCCAAACGAACCCACGGTCACCCCGTCCATTTGCGCCCATTCCGTCATCGAATAGGCGGCCCGGCACAGACGCTTGCGGGGTATGGGCGGCGGCCCACGCGCGGGCCGGAAATGGACCGGAGGAAGTTACGGCGGGCCAACAATCGAGTAGGGGGAGGGGTTGCCCCTCTCCCCCTCTCACACCACCGGGCATACCTGCTCGGTACCACGGCGGTTTCGTTCATTGTTGAACGTTTCGTACCTTTTGACCGGGTCGATGAGTTGTTGTTTTGCGAACCATT
>CAIXUF010000323.1 GCA_903922535.1 Candidatus Hydrogenedentota bacterium | reverse complement strand
CCGCCGCGAGCGGCGCGGCCCTCGGCCTTGACCCCGCGCCAATGCGGGCGACCAGTGCCCCGCCCAAACCGCCGCCAGGGATGTTTCGCCTTGGGCGGCTTGGACACCCGTGGCCGGGCCGGCTTCGGGGCCAGTTTCACGGGGGCAGGCCGCCCCGACAGTTCCCGCCAGCGCAGCTTGCGCCCCCCGTCGAGCAGTTGGATCCCCCCATCCCGTAACTCCCGCACCTTGATCCGCTTGCCCACCAGACTGAGCCGCTCCTGGCCCGCCTCAATCTGAAAACAGCGCCGCTGCCAGCTCACCGTCCAATCTCGTTGCACCAGCCGCTCATATTCCCAACTGAGCACCTCCCGCCAGTCCCGCAGCCCCGCCCGATGCACATCGGTCGGGTTGACCGCCGCCAAGGTGAAGCGCCGATTCAGTTCCGGCAGAAACCGCCGGGCCAAATACCGGTTGGCCCCCGCCAGGTCTTTGATCCCCTTCAGGCGCATCTCTTTGACCAAACGATCCTGAAAAACTCCATGCCGCCGTTCCACCCGCCCCTTGGCTTGTGGGGAGTGCGCCAGAATCAGCCGCACCCCCAATTGCTCCATGGCCCGCCCAAACTGCGTGGGGGGCGCGCTCCGGCCCTCCAGCTGCTCCGCCACACTGGGCAGCCCTTCGGCCCGATAGATGCTGTCTCGGTCCACATAAATCGATCCTGGCACCCCATGCGTTTCCACCCAAACCGCAAACACCTCGAAGCTGGCGCGCGTCGTCTCCCCAGGGAAAAACTGCGCGCCCGTCTGATTGGTCGCGTCATCAATCATCACCATCAAGACCATGCGCGGACCCCGTCCCTCCAACCAGTCGTGCTCCGATCCGTCCATTTGCACCATTTCCCCAAAGCAGGCCTTGCGCTCGCGCCGGGCTCGATGCTGCTGGCCCCGCCGCCGCACCAGGCGCACCCCGGCCACCTGTAACCAGCGCCGCAACGTCTCGTGATCTATGGCCAGGCCGTCCCCTGCCAGATGCTCCGCGGCCAGCGTCGGCCCGAAGCCCGCATACCGCTGCTGATAGCGGGCCAACACCCGCCGCCGCAACGTGGCGGCCTTGCGTCGGCCACTGGGCCGGCCACGCGACCGATGCACCAGTCCGGCCTCACCCCGCGCTTTGAAGCGCCGGATCAGCCGCTTAGCCTGCCGATAGCTCACGGCCATCAGTTCGGCCCCCTGGACCAGTTTTAGTTCGTTCTTCGTCACGGCGATCAACACGACCATCCGGTTGCGCTCTTTTTGCGTCATTAAAAGCTTCCCCATGTTTGCCCCTCACGGCGCCGCCGCGAGGGACTCTAAAGGGGACATTATTAAAGAGTTCGCAAGGGGACATTTTCACGGAGTTTCGACACACATCATCCGGGAAGCAGCCTTCCCGCAGGCTTGGTCTATCGCGGACTGGCCCATCAATCGATCAGCAACGCCACGCTGCACATCGTCAGCTCCGATCTTGTCATCAGCAACGCTGCCGCCGTCGCCAGTTTCGGCACGTCCATCCTACTCGGCGACTCAGACGGCGGTGCCATCACGCTGGGCAGACTCGAACTCCCCAGCGCGCCTCAGGGTTCCACGGTGGAGATTCGCAGCCGCGGCACCGTCAATGG
>CAIXUF010000322.1 GCA_903922535.1 Candidatus Hydrogenedentota bacterium | reverse complement strand
TTTGGCGCACCTCCAAAGCCCCCGACAGCCTTCAACGGCCTGTCAGCCCGTCCAGCACTTGGGCCAACGCCGCTATCAAACCCGTCGCAGGTGCCCTCTGACCGGCACTACCGCGAAAATGGGCTATTTCGCAAATGCCTCAAGCCCAAGGAACCGGTGTCATCTTGAGACAGAAGCGGACAGGTCCATCCAATTCCACCCAGGGGCATCTGTGACGAAAACGATGCCCGTGCAAAAACGGGATGGAATTGGACGTGACGGTCCTATTCGCGGTCAATAGGATCACCGGCCTTCCTGAACGGCGCGCAACGCAGTGAAAGACTCTTCCCCGTGTTAACGCCTTACCGAAGGCAAGATCCTCACTTCGCTTTGCTGCGTTCAGAATGGCAGAACCAGATGCGCTGCTTTTGGGTGACAAAACGAGATGCGCTTTGTTCAGGATGGCAACAACGACACGAACCCATCCGCGCCGGATTAATCCCCGGAAACGACGGGCACCGTCAATTGCGGTTCAAGCACCGCCCCGCATCACGGACAATAAGTGGCCCCAAGGCAGCATTTGTTGGCGCACACGCTGCAGCAGCCGCCGGTGCTGCTGACGCACATTCGGGTGGTCCTGTTGCAGCATGTTGAGACTGCCTTGTCCTGGAGGGCGTTCGGGGGATCGGTCCGAATGAGCCGGACGTCATTCATGGCATAGAGCAGAAGGTCCATGTCCGTGTCGGAGTATTCCTCCACGGTCGCACCAATGCGGTAAAGGTCCATGTGGCTCAAGACCGACAGACGGGGATTGCCCAGAATATTCATCATGGCCGTGACCAACTCCGACGGGGCGGCCTCCGTCTCGGCACGGTTCAGAAATGCAAGGCACGTCAGGCCGTCCGCCTTGAGGGTCCCGAACGCCGCCCGGATTTCTTTCTTGACGGCGGCGTCCCCCGGCAGGTCCGCCCATTTTCTGACAAGGAGATCCTGGGCGGTCCAGTTGATTTTGCTGTCCGCCGCGAAAGCCCGGACCAACGTTTCCAGCGTGGCCTTGATTTCCTCCGCCTTGCGGGCGGCGACAGGGGTGGTTTCAAAATTCGTCTTCCACTGCGCCACCATGTCGGAAACCAAGAGATTGTTGGAGAATAACTTCTCGAAGGGCTGTCCCTGTGTGAGCACGCACGTAACCAGCACATTGTCGCCCCACTGAGCCAGCGCCGTCTGGATCCGGTAGGCCTGCTCCGCCTGGCCAAACGCGACCCCGGAACACCCCAACACCAACAGGACTGCCATCAGACTTCTCGTTGTCACACGCATGTGCGAACCTCCTTCATTTACCCTCTCCGGGCAAATCACCTCAGCAATTCCGCAACTCTCCATGAGAAGCGGACGAAATCACGCTCTCGACACTGCCTGCGGGCAACCGGCAAGAACCGCCCACCAAGACTGTATTATAGTCCGTTCGCGCCTTTTCGTCCATACCTTTTCGGCACAGCCATTTCAGGCTCGGCGAAGCCATGCATTTCACGCGCCCTCCACGGTAAACGAGCGCACCAGTTCCCGGCACACTCCGTGCCGGAAAGTCTGGGAGAATTGAACCGCCCCCCCTGCGGCGATGCGCTGTTTGAGGTCGATGAGGAGCTGCTGCAACGCCCCTATACTGTCGCAGGGCACGCCGTCGAGGGCGGTCAACACCCCTGCGCGTGCCAGGTGCGCCTTTACCACCGGCGTTTCCTCCGGCAGGGGCTTCAAAGACAGCCAGGCGGCGGCGGGTTCTATTTTCATCTCCACGATGATCCGGTCGATTTCAAACTGCACCAGCCAAAGCGCCTCGCTGCGGGTCAGGGTTACCGCCTCTTCGGTGCGCACCAGCGGAACCGTCCAGTAACACTGCCTGCGCTCCTGCCCGTTCCGTGAAACCATAAGCGCCAGCCCGGCCTGCGGGTCTTGGGACAGGCGCGCCACCGCATTTTCGAGGGCGGCCTTCGCCGCGACGGCGTCCGCAGGCGGGGTGTCGTTGACGGCAACAACGCAGTCTCCGGCCTGCAATCCCATTGCGGCCATCGCCTGGGTTATGGCGTTTGCCTCAACGCAGGGCGTTGCCTGGCCGGATTGGGCCTGGGCTGTCTTCTCCGCAGTCAACCCCTCAATTCCCCGCGCCAAATCCTCGCGGCTGATGAGCCTGTAGTCCGGGCACGCGCCGCCGACCGCGGCCAGGGCCGTTCGGGAAGCCCATTCCGCCTTGTATTGCCGGAAATCGGCGCGCGTCAGGGCTGTCCCGCCCTGCGCTTCGGGCATGCGCATGGTGCGCAGGCTGCCAAACCGATCCACAACGGCCAGAGACCTCCCGCCGCACAACGGCAGCACCCGCTCATCAGGGTCGAAGAAGAGCAGCGGCGACATTGCCGCGGCATCCCACAAAAGGCTGCCCTCTCCGGGATACTGGGTCAGGAAGCGGTTGCCGCCGGGCCAGAAACGCGCCTCCACCGTGGACCATGAATTGTTTATGATGGATGTGGCCTGACCGCTTGCCGCCTTGCCAACAGACGCTCCGCTGACGGCATCCCAAAGCTGGGCGATTCCACGCTCGTCCACGGTGAGCACCCGCGTCTCGTCCTCATTGAACGCGGCCGAAACGACTCCCGTGTCCTGCCTGACAAGGGACCGCATCCTCTCACCGGTTCCGCAGGACCAAATGACCGTCTCCCCGTCCAATCCGCAGGAAAGCAGGCGTTGCCCGTCGCGGCTGAACTGCAGGCGCGTCACACTGCCGTCATGGGCCTTCCAGTGCCGGACCGTCTGCGCCGATTCGGTGTTCCAGAGGCAAATCTCCCCGCCGTTGTCGCCGCTGGCCGCGGTGCGTCCGTCCGGCTGCAGCGCAATCGACCCCAACGCAGCGTCATGTCCGGCGAAAATGGTCACGGACGGGGTGGCGGAGGCCGGGTTGGCAACAACAGCAGCGAGATACCCGTCCGCCACCATGGCCAGCCGGGAACCGTCATCGCTGAGCGCCGGCATTTCAGGATTGCAGTCCACGCTTGCTGAAAAGGAGCACAGACCTCTTTTCTGGTTCGTGTCCACCAGCCACACAGATTCACTTGAGAACTCACGGAAGAAGGCAAGCAGGTCTCCGGACGCCGAGGAGGTCATGCCGCGTGACAAGCCGCCGTTCGTTCCCAATTGGGCGACGAGGGTTTCCACGCCCGTCGGCGCCAGCGGGTTCAGCACCTCGAAGGCATGGTTGCCGGAGGCGATTGCCAGCAGGGTGCCGCCAGGCTGGAGGTCGGCCAGATTCAGGCTCTGCCCCCGGCCCTGTATTCGAGAGACACGGAACCCGGAACGGGCGTCAAAGAGCATGCACTGATTGTCATCGGAACAGGCCAGGATATAGTCCTCCCCGCGCAGAAAGAATGCATGAAAGGCGGGGGCGTTTCCCGACAGTGTGCAAGTTTGCAGGGGCTTTGCCGAAGCCAAGTCCCAAAGCAGGACGGTTCCGTCCTGTGATGCCGAAAGCAGCCTTTTCCCGTCGCCATTGAACCGAAGCTCCCATATGCGCTGCGTGTGCCCCTTGAGTCGGGCGGTTTCGACGCCGGTCTCCGCATTCCACAGCACAGCCTCCGTCCCCTGCATCGCGGCAATGTGCGAACCATCGGGGCTGAACATGGGGAACAGGCCGGTAACCGGGAAGAGCGGTGCCTTGGCGGCAAGGTCCCAAAGCACCCCCTTTCCCTCCTGCGTCATCGCCAGCAACCGGTCCTTCTTGGGGCCCACGGCCACAGCGACGACCGAACCTGTCTCCATGTCGAGTTCATAGGCGGGCGCACCGCGCTGCAGGTCGAAAACATGCACCTTGCGGTCACCCGCGCCGGCAAACAGGAAATTGCCCGTGGCGTCGAAGACCGCACTGTAGCCCTGGGCGTTCAGCGGGAAGCTGTGCAGGCGTTTGCCCGACGCGGCATCCCACACGTTGACCGCGCCCTCCCAACTCACGCCCATGTACCTAGTCCCGTCTGGGCTGAAGGCCGTCTGGCTGTATTTCTCCCCTCCGCCCTCCAGCGTGACAAGCTTCCTGCCGGACAGGGCGTCGTGGATGGACGGCGGTTCCGGATGGGTGTTGGTGCCAATCCGGGACCCGTCGGGGCTGAACACGGCGGCGAACAGGTTCGAGTTTGGAACTTCGACGGTGTACACGTCGGGATTGGCGCGGTTCAGCAGATAGCGCCACTCCCAGCCGCGCTCCTTTTCGGCGGTTTCCCAAAGCAGATCGGTGGCGCGCCCAAAATCTTTTTCCCTGATATGGGCCTGCGCCAGATGAATCTGCGACTGATAGGTCTTGTGCTCCGCGTCGGCGCGGGCGATGCTTTCGTTGTGCCGGGCAATGCTTTCGCTGTTCCGGGCGGCCTCGGCGGCCAGCCGCTGTTCGTGTTCGCGGTTGCGGGCATGGAGAATGCTGATGTAGGACACGGTGCCCATCACCAGCAGGAGGGCGGCGCAGGCCAGCGCGGCATTCACCTGAAGGCGGTGCCTGGCGTAGTAGTGCGTGAGGATCTGGCGCAACGAATAGCGGTAGGTGCGCACAAGGCTGCCCTGGATAAACCGTTCCACCTCGGCGGCCAGCTCGGACGCCGTCTGATACCGGTCCGCACTGTCCTTTTTCATGGCTTTTTCACAGATGACGGCCAGTTCCGGCGGGGCGTCGGGCGTGGTTTGCAGCACCGGCGCGGGCGCCTCGTGGAGCACCTTCTCGATGATCTCGCGCGTGTTCTTTCCCGTATGGGGTGTGGTTCCGGTGAGTATTTCGTACAGCACCGTCCCGAGAGAATAGACGTCCGACCGTTCGTCAATGGCGTCGATCTCGCCGGCGGCCTGCTCGGGCGGCATGTAGTGCGGTGTGCCCAGCGCCATGCCATAGGCGGTCATCGGCTGGGGGAAGTCGCCCTCCAGTTCAAAGAAGTTGAGGGTTTGCCGGATGTCCTCGACATGAATGTCTTCGGCGTTGCGGAGCTTTGCCAGGCCCCAGTCAAGCACGACGGTTTCGCCGAACTGGCCCAGCATGACGTTTGCCGGCTTGATGTCGCGGTGAATAATGTTGTGGCTGTGCGCGTAGGCAATGGCCTGGCAGAGGCTCACGAAATTCGAGAGCAGCCGCAGGCGCTCATCAAGCCCGTCGCATTCACGGAGCGCGGCGGCAAAGGTCTTGCCGCGCACGAGACGCATGGTGTAGTAAAGGGTGCCGTCCTCGCGGCGGCCAAGCTCGTACACAGGGACAATCGCGGGATGTTCGAGCTGGCTGGTGATCCGGGCCTCCTGCAGGAACCGGGCCACCAGCGACGCGGACTGGCGCATGGGCGTGGCCCTGTCCAAATCCGACCCCGAGACACCGGCCAGCATCAGTTCCTTGAGGGCGATGTTGCGGCCGAGTTGCTCATCATGCACGATGAGCACCTGTCCCATGCCGCCCCTCGCGTGATGGGAAACCAAGGTGTAACGACCCGGGACCTCGCTGACGCCCGAGATTCCCAAGCCGCTTCCGAACCCGGTCCCCTCGCCCGCCATGGGCACCGTGTCCATCTGGCGGAGATAACTGGAACTGGCGCCGCCAAGAATGGTCTTCTCGACATGTTCCTCACCGCCGAACAGCGCCAGCAACTCGCCGGAATCGCCTCCGTGGGCGCGGACGGCGTCATCGACAAGCTTTTCCAGAACCGTGCGATCCTCCGCCGTGAGCATTTCCTTGTCGACCATGCGTTGTGCCAGGGAGACCGTGGGGTCGGCGGACCACGCAGTCGAAACTCCCGCCAATTGCGCAGGTAGCACCCCGCGAAGTTGAACGGCAAAAACCCCGAACAGCAGGTTTCTGTTCCGGTTTACGTCCATAGCCGATCATCCTCTTGTGACCCGCACAGCGCCTTCCCAACTCTTGCATGACCGGCACGCCTGCGAAGGTCAATAAAAACAGCCCTCACACCATCACCAAAGCACCGTCGGCATGTAATACCCGACAGCCGATCTCACACTCTTCCAATTATGTCTATTCACGCCCGAAAATGGATAAGTTGACCACTTACCCTTTAGCCGGGCCCTCGTCGGAATTGCCGGCCTCTGTTATGCCCATTACCTTCACTTTACCCTCTCTTCCGCATCCTGTCAATACATTTTACCACAATTCGCCGCAATACAATGAAACAATCTCGGACGCACCCTGCGCGAATTGGCGCGTCTTCTGTGCGTTGTTTTTCCTGGCAGGCTGGAGCTTATCCAAACGCTTCAGGCGGTAAAATCCATTGTCGATTCTCTCCTCAGGATGAGCGATGTCAATCCGCACATGGTCAGCCCGAAAAAAGAGGCTCAATCCTGCGAATTCACACGCAACCCGACTGTCAAAGACTTTGAGCGCCGACAAATGGACAGTTGCGGGCGTTCTTCCCCTGTGCTGTCATTGGAATATGGTGCCATCCGGTCAAAAATCCCGCGAAAAACCGCAGATCCAGCCGCCGTCCACGACAAGGTTGTGGCCGTTGGTGTAGCTGCCCGCGTCCGAAACGAGATAGAGCACGGCGTTCGCGATCTCGTCGGTCTCGCCAGGGCGCCGCTGGGGAATGAACGACACCACGCGCTCGGCCATCTCCTTATTGTTGTAGAAGAGCTGGCGCGTGCCCTGAACGAGCGTCGAGCCCGGCGAAACGCAGTTGACGCGAACGCCCTTTGGACCGATTTCACAGGCCATGGCCTCCGTCATCCGAATGATGCCGGCCTTGGCGGCCACGAAACCGATCTGGAGCCGCAAAGCAACCACGCCCGCAATCGAGGCAATGTTCACGATCACGCCCGAGCCCTGCTTCACCATCTGGACGGCCTCTGCCTGGCAGCAGTAAAAGGTGCCGTCGAGGTCCACCCTCATGATGCGACGCCAGACTTCTTCCGGGTACTGGTCCACAGTGACACGCTCTTCCGGGCGGCCGGCGTTGATGCCGGCGTTGTTGACGGCGATATCGAGCCGTCCGTGCTTCGCCACGACTGTGTCGAACAGTGCATGCACTTGTGCGGAATCGGAAATGTCGCAATGGAAGAAGTCGACGTTGGGACCCAGCTCCGCCGCAGTGGCGCGCCCTTTTTCGTCCTGAATGTCCGAAATGGTCACGACCGCGCCGTTCTTCACAAGCGCTTCGGCGATGGCGCGGCCGATTCCCTGGGCGGCCCCGGTCACGACGGCTATCCTGCCTTGCAAATCCACCTGCATGGTCACGCCCCCTGTTTTGCCCGGAAGTCACTCAATACTTGATCCACATCCACCGCCTCGTCCGCCGCGGCAATGATGCCGATGGGCTCGAAACAGGGAATCTCGCCATTGTCGGCAGTGGCCAGAATCTTCACCAGAATTCCGGAATAGTCGGCTTCCACTTCAAGCTCGGATTTGTCCGACTGGATGCTCAGCAGGACTTCGCCCTTCTGAACCGGGTCGCCTTCCGCCTTTGCCCATTCGACGATCTCGCCGGCTTCCATGGTCTGGCCCAGCCGGGGCATTACGATTACATACGCCATGTCCTGTTCTCCTTTATAAATTTGCCGTCAGCATCAACGCCTCTTCTGGCGCGGGGAACGGACTCGCCTCCGCAAAAGCGGCCGCGTCGGCCACTTCCGCATCGGCCTTCCCGTCCATTGCGGCGAAGTCCTCTTCACTGATTGCACCCTCGGCAATCAGCTTTCCTTTCCAGTATTCAATGGGATCGCGCTGCCGGGCCTCGGCAACCTCCTCCTTCGTGCGGTAGAAAGCGTCGTCGCCCTCGAAATGGCCGCGGATGCGATAGGTCTTGCACTCCAACAGTGTCGGGCCAAGACCTGCGCGCGCTCGGGCCACGGCCTCTTCGGCCGCAGCATACACCTCGTCCACGCGGTTCCCGTCCACCGTCACGCCGGGGATTCCGTAAGACGCCCCCCGCACGCCAATGTCCGGCACGGAAGTGGAGCGCGACACCGACACCGACGTGGCATAGAGGTTGTTCTCGCAAACATAGAGAACGGGTAGTTTCCACAGCGCCGCCAGGTTGAGGCTCTCGTGAAAGGCCCCGTTGTTCGAGGCACCGTCGCCAAAGAAGCTCACGGCCACCCGGTCGGTCTTTTGCATCTTCATGGCCAGTCCGAGACCGGTGGAGAGCGGTATGCCGCTGCCCACGATGCCGACCGTCCCCATGACGCCGACCTCGGGCTTGAACAGGTGCATGGTGCCGCCTTTTCCGCCGCAGCAGCCCGTCTTGCGCGCGGCCACCTCGGCGATCATTTCCCGCAGGGGCATGCCCTTGGCGATGCAATGACCGTGGCCCCGGTGCGTGCTGGTGATGCAGTCGTCGCGGCGCAGGTTGGCGCACACGCCCGCCGCAATGGCCTCCTCGCCCTCGTACAGGTGGGCGGCGCAGGGAACCTTCCCGTTCTTGTACATGACGGCAAGCTGCAGCTCGGCTTTCCGGATGCGCAGCATGGTTTCAAGCAGTTGAATCTTGTCCGTGTTGTCCATTGTGTCAATCTCCCGGCGCTCAGGCCGTCAACATCTGGCGAACGGCATCGGCGACGCGGTCCGGGTTGGGGAATACATAATCTTCCATGGGCGGGCTGAACGGTATCGTCGTGTGCAGGGTGGTCAACTGGCGCGGCGGCACGCGCAGGGCGTCCATGGCGTTCTCCGCCACAAACGCGATGATCTCCGACCCAAACCCGCAGGGCCGGAAGCCTTCTTCGACGACAAGCAGCCGCCCCGTCTTGCGCACCGACGCCAGGATCGTCTCCCCATCGTAGGGCATGAGCGTGCGCGGGTCTATGACCTCCACGTTCATTCCTTCCTTCTCCAGGGCCGCGGCGGCGGTGAGACTGAATCCCACCATCGCGCCAGTGGCGACGATCGTCAGGTCCGTTCCTTCGCGTTTCACGTCAGCGACGCCCAGCGGAATCGTGTAGGGCTCCTCGGGCACTTCGCCGCGGTTGTTCAGCAACAGTTTGTGTTCCAGATAGACCACCGGTTCGTCATCGCGGATGGCCGAAATGATCAGGCCCTTCGCGTCGTACGGCGTGCTCGGCACGACCACCTTCAGTCCCGGCGTGTTGATGTACCACGAGTAGAATGACCCGGAATGCTGCGCGGCGTTGGACTTGGACTTTCCCGTCGTCATCCGGTACACAACGGGAACCTTCACCTGGCCGTTCGAGATGTACCGGAGCTTGGCCGCCTGGTTGCAGATCTGGTCCATGGCCAGCATTGAGAAATCAATCCACATCAGGTCGGCGATGGGGCGCATGCCCAGCAGGGCCGCGCCCGCCGCCGCGCCGGCAATGGCCAACTCCGATATGGGCGTGTCGTGCGAACGATCCACGCCAAACTGGGTGGTAAAGCCCTCGGTCTGCTTGAAACAGCTTCCATGCGGACCCACACCCTCGCCCATCACGAAAACGGACTCGTCCCGCTCCATTTCCTGGCGCATGCCCTCGCGCAGCGCCTCGACAAAACGAATTCTTCTGGCCATAACGACTCCTTTACGACTCCCATGAAACGGCCTCAATGGCCGTGGATGAACAGCAAAAACCTTCTCCGGGCGTCAACAGGCGCACGGGCACTTCAGGACAGCGCCGCGCGCATGCCTGGATGAATGCTTCGGGATCGCCATTGTGTTCCTTGAACATCCAGAAATGGCACGGGACCACAACGCGCGGCGACACAGTCGCCGTCAGTTCGGCGGCCTCCTCCCCATTGAGATTTCCAAAACGCCCGTTGATGCAGGTGAGCAGCACGTCGGGCTTGAGGTCAATCAGCGGCTGCATGAGGGGAACGTTGAGTGCCGTGTCGCCGGTAAACAGCACGCGCACCCCGCCGAAATCGAAGAGCAGCGACAGTGCCGCCGGTGACAGATCGCCGTGGTCCGACCGCACTGCCGTAACCGTGACCCCGTCCAGCGCGTACCGCCCCCCCGCTTCCAGCATCGTGAACCGGTCCATCGGGATGCCCATGTTCGCAAACTCGGGAACACAGGCCGACGAAGCGGCAAACCGGCAGCCGGGACAGTTCTCGGCAATGACGGGAAGGGCGTCCGTATCCAGGTGATCCAGATGCTCGTGCGAACTGACCACCCAGTCTGCGCGGACTTCGCCCACCGCAATGGGGGCCAGCGAAAGCCGTTTGAACCCGAATGCCTTCTCGACCACGTTCGACAGATAGGGGTCCACATAAAGAACCGTGCCCGAATCCGTCTTGAAGACAAACCCGGCCTGGGCAAGCCACCACAGCGCCACACCACCCTCAGGCACACGGGCAGTCTTGATTTCGGCAGCAAGCGGGTTCATCGTATGCCCTCCGTTTTATGCTTCCGCGACAACGCGGTTCCGCAGCACGCCAACGCCCTCAATGTCCACTTCACACAGGTCGCCCGGCTTGAGCAGCAGCGGCGGCTTGCGCGCAATCCCGACGCCGCACGGCGTGCCGGTATAGATGGCCGTTCCCGGCAGCAGCGTCAGCGAACGGCTGAGATAGCTCACGAGGAACGGCACATTGAAGACCATGTCCTTCGTGGATTGGTTCTGCACCGTTTCCCCGTTCACCCGCATCTGGATGAGGAGGTCGCTTGGATCGAGTCCGGTGACTACGTAGGGACCCATCGGGGCGAAGGTGTCGAAACTCTTGGCGCGCGCCCATTGGCCGTCGCTTGTCTGGCAGTCGCGCGCGGACACGTCATGCCCGCAGGTAAACCCGAACACGTAGTCCATAGCCTCTTCTATCGGAACATTCTTCGCCTTGCGTCCGATGATGGCCACCAGTTCCGCCTCGTAGTCCACCTGGGACGGCGCGGCGTTGGGGATGACGATATTGTCTTCATGCGCAATGAGCGAGGTGGTCGCCTTGA
>CAIXUF010000321.1 GCA_903922535.1 Candidatus Hydrogenedentota bacterium | reverse complement strand
TTTGGCGCACCTCCAAAGCCCCCGACAGCCTTCAACGGCCTGTCAGCCCGTCCAGCACTTGGGCCAACGCCGCTATCAAACCCGTCGCAGGTGCCCTCTGACCGGCACTACCGCGAAAATGGGCTATTTCGCAAATGCCTCTACCCTTGTCTGCCGCGTTTTTAGCCCATGCATTGGCCGACACTCCGCCCCGGAATGGTGGAACCAAAATGGACGGTGCCGCATCAACGCGCCCAACCTGGCATACATGGAATAACCATCACACAAGGCTTTGACTTCATGTCCCTGGTCACGGTTTCCCTTTTCCAAAGCATTGTCCACACGACCGGGCCCGTCCCACACCTCCGCCACATTCGGATTCACTTCCAATACTCCTTTGAGCGGGACCCGCGCCCCAGTGCCAAAGCAAAGCACACGCGCTTCGTTCGTCCACCTTGAACCACGGAGGAGTTTTTCTATCCCCCACCGTTCCTAATTCCCCTCCACCCGCGCACTGCAATTCCCCCCGCATACTGCGCTACAATTGCTCCATTGCAAAACAGTGCCGAGGACAACCACCATGATCATGTACGCTCTCCCGCTGATGCTGGCCACGCTGGGTACGCTGGGACAAGCAACCGATTTTGCCGCGTTGCCGCACAGGACCGACTGGCTGAGCCATCCCGTCTATGGCGATCCTTCCTTTGACAGTTTTGACCGGCTTCCGGGCAATCCCATTTACCACGGTTCCCCGCCTTATGAATGGCCTGTGAACGGTTTTCTTTTTGAAGACCCAAAAAGCGGCGACTGGTTCCTCTACGTCGGCCTCTACGCGAAAAACTACGCCATGGCGAATGACCTCATCATGCGTTGTCTCGTGTGCCGATCCAAAGATCACGGCGCCACGTGGGAACAGTTGAGCTGCCCCTTCCCGGACCAGCCCTTCCGCTTTGATGACAACACCTCCCCCGTGGGCCATGCGCCCGACGTGTCAGTGCTCTACGCCGACGGACGCTACCACATGATCTACGACTGGGCCACCACGGACACGCGCTGGGAAACCGCGGCCAATCCGCCGGCACCCTCGGACAGTGGGGTTGGCTACGCTTGGTCTGAGCGGCCCGAAGGGCCGTTCATCCGCACTTCCCCCGCCGTGTACCGCACCGGCAAGAGCCCCCTGCGCATGGGTAAGTACCGCCGCGGCTACGCCGCCAGCATCGTCAAACGAGACCACGACTGGATGGTCCTCTTCATGATGGACTCAGGCCCCAATTTCGGCTGGGCGCTCTTTGGAACCACCGCGGAAAAGCCCGAAGGCCCCTACTCCGACCCCTTCCCCCTCCGGACGGTCGAGGGCGACTACTTCCATCCCCCTCTTATGGAGTTCTTCCCCGCGTTTCAGCACGCCGGCTATGTGTATGCGCCCGCCACGTCCGTGGCGCAGAACCGGGACTTCCAGTGCGTCTTCCGCGCCCCCACTGAAAAAGCCGATCATGCTGACGCCTGGGAACTGTGCCAATGCGGTTCTGTCTGGCACGCCGAGCCCGTGCCCAACGAACACTATGGCATCTGGGGCCCGACCTTCTCCGGCTTCGTGGACAAGACTGGCAGCTTCAATGTCATGTTCCCCTCCCGCGACCCGCAGGGTATGGGTACCATCAACCTTGCACGGCGCCCATGGGATCAGCCCCACCGCGACCAGGGCTTCGTACTCAGCGGACATCAGGGCCCCGCCATCACACTGTTGAAACGAACCTGCTCCGCCTTTGAACTCAAGGCCAAAATCCGCTACACCGGCGAAGTTGCGCTGCTCTGGGGATACAACGCACCCCTCGGTCCTGACAAGCCCGCAGCCGACGCCACGCTGCATCCGCTGATCTTGACACGCCACCACGCCCTCACCCTGACAGCCGACGCATGGCGCATCACGAAAACCAAAGACACCCTGTCCTCTGAGGTAATCGCATCTGGAAATCTTGCCTCCCCTGCCGAAGAGCTGTCCTGGAACCTTTCCCCCGACGGCACCGGCGCACTCGCCATCAACAACGCATCCATCTGGCAGGGTCACCTTGACCCTGTTCCCGGCGTCATGGGCCTGCTTGCCTCACCGCACAGCCGTCTCCAAGTGCTCAACTTTGCCGTCGCCGGAGAAACCGCCCCCGGCGTTGTCAGCTATCTGTATTCCGAAGCCATACTCGGTGCGGGTTCAGCCCATGAGACTTGGAAGAAGACCGAAGCAGCTTGTTTCCGCTATGGCGTCGGTGCCCTCTCCTTGAAACCGGGCGCAAGGGCAAAATGGAACGTGGAGGGGGCCAAGTTCGAACTCTGGGCACCCACAGGACCCGATTATGGAAAAGGGACCGTGCTCGTCGACGGCGCAAAGTGTCCCCCCATCGACTTTCACACCGACACCCCGCAACCCTCCCGCGTGGTGTGGACCAGCATGGACATCCCCGACGGTCCGCACGCCATTGCGCTTGTCGCAGACGATGCGGCAATACCGCTCGACACGCTCTCAGCCACAACCCAAATCAACTGAACCCCCCGTCATTGCGAGCCCCAGACCTCCGATGGCGGTGATTCGCACCAGAAAGCCACCAGGGGACTGGCTCCCGTTTCCGCCCAAGGCCAGAGGACGGCAGCACCAGCGCCTGCCAGAAACGAGAGCCTGTACCCAAGCCACCCAGACCGGGCCTCGACGCCCTACGCCTTCAGCCCCTCCAGATTCGGCACCAGCCGCCGGTTCTCGGCGATCATTTCATCCCACGTGATTTTCGTCCGGCACGCCCCCGCTTCACGGCCCAGCATCGCCGCCAAAGTGGCGTTGATGGCCGGTTCCACCGTTGGATTGTCATACTTCCCGCCAACGACACTCTCATGGAAGGTCGCGATGTTTCGCTTTGCCCCCGCCTGGTAGAGATCCTTCACGTCCCCGCCCTCCCATGACCTGTTTCTGCCCGGCATCACCACCTTCCCTGCGTAGCCCGTTTCGAGATACCCATCCTGACAATGGGCCGTGCAGTCCGCGTGAAACTCGAATCGGTTCTTCAAGTGTTCCCCGCGGTGGTTCAGAATCAGCCCGTCCGCAAATTCATAGCTGAGTGAATACACGTCATGCGTGTCCCCATGCGGTTCGTTGCGGGCGATACGCGAAGCCCCCATGGCGCTCACCGGCCGGTCCCCCGCCAGCCACAGCGCCACATCAATCGCATGAATCCCCGCATTGACAAGATACCCGCCGCCCAGCACGTCGTCATTCACCCAGATCAGGTGCTGAAGACGGCTTTCAACGTTTCCCGTAAGCGCCGGATCGGAAAAGCTCTCATCCGAGTAGAGCGAACTCAGCATGCCAATCTTGCCGATCTCGCCTTTCCGAACCCGTTCTATTCCCTCGATATAGAGCGGATCCGTACGGGTCTGGAAATCGACAAGGAACACCCTGTCCTTAGCCTTGGCCTTCTTGGCGGCCTCCTGCACCTGCAGGCAGCCCTGCACGTCACAGGCCACCGGCTTGGCCATATAGACATGGCATCCCGCATCCACGGCCGCTGCGGCGTGTTCAGGAAAACAATATGGCGGTGTCTCCAGAAACACCGCCTCCACCTTGCTCTCAAGCAGGCGCCTGTATCCCATCAGGCCGCTGAACCGGCGCTCTTTTGCCACACCATGGCGCTCACCGGCCGCCTCCGACACCTCCGGAAAATAGTCCGCCACGGCCGTAATCTGATACCCACCGTGCTCCTGAATGAACTGGGCAATCATGTCACCCCGGCCACCCAGGCCAATCACGCCCACCTCCATTTTAGAATTGGCCTCCGTGCCCCCCGCCATGGCAGTCCGCATCACATTGAACGCCGCCAATCCTGTCACCCCGCCCAAGAACCGCCGCCGACCAAACTCTTTGTCCATGACTTTCATCTCCTTGCCTGTTCAACGCACAAATGGGCATACCCCATGCATGGCCCGTGCCTTCACCCTGGGCATCCGGCACCAAATCACGGGTTAGATTAGCGCATCTTGGCAAATCCGCGTTACCTCAAAACGCTCTCCAAGCGGGGATAACCACCCCCAACACTCCCATGCACACCGAGCCCGCGGTCAATCACTGGAGTATTCCCGCCGTTACTGCGGCGAAAAAGGAAACCTTCCGTGTCCCGTGCCGGTCAAACACACGATTTTTCTTTTTTGCCTTCAACTGTTATAGTATTTTCTTTGTGTGCGAAACACCGGCTAAATGACAGCCAAAACACCCATTAAGGAGGAACGAAGAGCATGATGACTGTAACTTTCCGCAAAAACGCGCTCTGTCTGGCACTTGCCACCGTGATTGGCCTTGGACTGGCCGCCGGGGCATGGGCGCAGGGCAACCCCCTTTCCCTCATGCCTGAAACGGCCCAACTCGCCCTGCTCCTGCCGTCGATCGACTATGTCGAAAAACAGGGCGCCGTTGCCATGACGGTTCCCGGCGTTAAAGAAAACGTGAAAATTGAGGCGATTCTCGGCGATCTTCCGTCTAAACTCGGTGTCAAAGATCCGACCTCGCTGGTCGAGGTCTTCAAGGCGGTCGGTCTGGCCACGGACAAGCCTTTGGCGATCTTCGCAGTCACCACCGGAACTGGAACGGGTGCGGCCGCGCTGCCCGTGGCCGACGAAAAGCTTGCCACCGAGAAAATGAAGCTCATTTTCGAGGGGAAGCCCGAAGAGATCACCGTCGGCGAGGCGAAGGGCCTGTTCTCCAAGGACAGTAAGGACACCATTGGCTATTCCATCCAGAGCGGCTATGTTTTCATCGGAACGACGCCCGAGATGATTGCCCAAGTCGCCGCCAAGATGAAGAGCCCCGTCACGCTCGCTTACATGAAGTCAAACGCCCCGCAGGAAGCGGCCGTGGTCACCTCCATTGACCGCCTCATCTCCGGCGGTGTCCTGAAGACCACCCTCCCCAGCGGCGCCAACCTCACCCCCACCATCGATTACCTAAAGTCGTTCATTGACGAACTCGTCCTCGGCGTCGGCGAACAGAACGGCGAAGCCTATGTCCGCGTCGGCATGCACGACCCGGCCGGTGCGGTCGCCGCCCCCGCCAGCCCGCTCAAACTGCACGCGCTCTTTGCCGGCGAGGCGCCCGTCATGGTTGACCTGCGCAACAATGCGGCCCTCATTGAAAAGGCGCGCCTCCTGATGATGGCCAACCCGGCCCTCGCCAAGATCGGCACCTATGTCATGCTCGCTTCCCAGATGCTCGGTGACGAGATGGCCATTGCCATCACGGGCATGAACAACAACATCCCCGAAGGCATCGTCGCCGCAACCCTTGCGAAGCCCGAACAGATCGTCGGCCTCCTGGGTCTCGCAGGCATAGACACCAAGGCCGGCCCCAAGTACCAGCAGAACGGCGCCAATGTCTACGTCAAGGAAAACGTGACCCAGGGCGTCAACGTGTACATCGCGCTGGCGGGCTCGCTGCTGATGGTCAGCACCAACGAAGCGACGCTCAAGAAAGCGATTGACACGCTCAATGCCGACGGCACGGTAAAGACCGGGGGCAGCACGATGGACCCGAAACTGCTCGCCATGGCCGCCAACGGCTTTGTCGTGCTCGATCCCTCCAAGATCCCCGCCGCCCAGCTTGACGCGCTGCCGCCGCAGGTCAAGGAACTGAGCGCCAGCGGCAAGAAGCTCGTGGCCACACTGGGCAACAATGCCGAGTGGCGCGAACTGCGCCTCGCCGTGCCGGGCGGTTTTGCCGGCATTGCCGAAACGGTCAACAAAGTCACAAAGTAACTGGGATCGCCCGTCACTCCCGCGAAAGCGGGAACATCTCTGAAGGCTTCTTGTCCCAGCCCATGAAGAACACCGGGCGGGAAACCCTTAACAGGGTTTCCCGCCCGTTCTGTCTTCCGCAACAAACGCTCAAGACTGTTCCGTTCCCCGAAGCTTTAGTTCACGCTTGAGTATCTTCCCCGTCGGACCCTTGGGCAGTTCGTCCAGCACTTCAATCTCACGCGGCCACTTGTAGCGCGCCATGCGCTCTTCCAGATAGCCCTTTAACTCCTCGGCTGTCAACGTCTCCCCCTCCCTGGCCGACGCATACACCTTCACCTCCTCGCCCCGCACACGGTCCGGGATCCCGACCACCGACGCCTCCCGCACCTTCGGATGCCGGTAGAGAATCTCCTCAATCTCGCGCGGGTAGATGTTCATTCCGCCGCGGATAATCAGGTCCTTCTTCCGGTCGATGATGTAGAAATACCCGTCGTCGTCGCACCGGCCGACATCCCCCGTGTGCAGCCACCCGTCCACAATGGCACTCTTGGTCGCCTGCGGATTGTTGTGGTAGCACTTCATCACATTGTGACCGCGAATCACGATCTCACCCACCTCGCCCTTCTCCGCGATCAGCCCGTCATCCCGCATAATCCGCATGTCCACGCCCCAAATCGGCTTGCCAATGGACCCCACCCGCACCTCCTCGCCCTCCACCGTGAAGGACGCCACGGGACTCGTCTCCGAAAGCCCGTACCCCTCCAGAATCGTTATGCCATAGCGTTTCTGAAACCTCTCATGCACTTCGTCGGGCAGCGGCGAGCCGCCTGACACGGCAATCCGCACCTTGCTGAAATCATACTGCGCCCAGTTCTCGTTGTCCAGAATGAAGAAATACATCGTCGGAACAAGCGCCAGCGTCGTCACCCCGTCCCGCGCGATCACCTCCATGGCCTTCTCCGTCTCAAAACGCGGCAGCATCGTCATCGTCACCCCGGCGAGAATGCTGGCATTCATGATGCAGGTCTGCCCGAAAGAATGGAAGAGCGGAAGCGTCACCAGCGCCACGTCTCCCTCCCGGCCATGCACAATGTCCCTTGCCGCATAATACGCGTTGAAGAACATGTTGAAGTGGGTCAGCTCCGCCCCTTTCGGCGCGCCTGTCGTGCCCGAAGTGTACAGAAAAACCGCCGTGTCGTCCGGCATCGTCTGCACCGTGTCAAACGTGTCCTCCGCGGCAAGCACCAGCGGCATGAGATTCTCGCCCACCTCCGGTTCGGAAAGATCACCCGGCGCCGAAATGACAATGAAATGCTCGCATTCGGGTGCCGCAAGAAAAGCCTTCCGCGCCGGCTCCTCAAACATCTTGTACGTAAAGAAAACCTTCGCGCCCGAATCCGTCAGGTAGTGCCGCAC
The DNA here is from genome assembly GCA_903922535.1 of Candidatus Hydrogenedentota bacterium. Next base: position 10,706 of record CAIXUF010000321.1, on the reverse strand, counting down.
CTCGTCCTCCTGGTAAAGGACATTCACCGGCACCACCACCGCCCCCGCATGCAGAATGCCATAGTAGACGATCGGGAAGTGCGGCGTGTTCGGGAGCATCATCGCCACCCGGTCGCCCTGTTGTATGCCCTTGGCGCGCAGCACATTCGCCACCCGGTGCGCAAAGCCCGCCACATCGCGGTAGCTCATCCGCATCCCGTCCAGTATCACCGCCGTCGTCTCCGGCATCTTCTCCGCGGTCACGTCCAAAAAATGCGCCAAATTAAGCATCTCAATCACTCCTTGCGGCCGCATCGGCGGCGCTTTGGGGCCGTTTGTTGCTATTGGGCGTCCTTCTTCTTCGAGAAGTTCTTCTTCTGTGCGGATACGTCCTGTTTCGCCTTGCCGGGCGCTTTCGCCGGGCCAGCAGGCGCGGCCTTCTCCTGCGCGGGCGCACCCTGGGCGGCCGCATCACCCGCGCCGGATCCCGGTTTGTCCTGTGGAACCTCGCGTGATTCCCCGTTCACCTTCACCGTCACCTTCGTCTCCCCCTTGGCGGATGGCGCGTCAAGCTTCTTGTCCATGGCGCTTTCTCCGTCCGGCCCGCCCTTTCCAAAACGCTGAAGCGCCAGTTCCCCGTCCACCGAAACCAGCTTCACAATCCCCATGGGGGGAACCTTGTCGCTCGTCCACACTTCCGTCTTCTTGCCGTCCTGCTCGGCCACCACATGCTCCGCCTCCACCGCACCCGCGGCGGTCTTGACGCTCTCCGTGCCCAAAGTCTTTCTGTCCGCCGCTCCCAGATTCCCCGACTGGGCCGACGACGGGTCCACCGCCAGCTCCTGCGCTTCCTTCGCGCCTTCACGGACGATGACCTTGTGAATGTTCTTCGGATCACCCGCCGGACCGGTCAGCAGCATTTTGTAGATAATGGGATAACCTATGCGCGGAACGACCTCCGTTTCTATCCAATATCCGTCCTTGCCGTCCACCTTCGCCTCTCCGACCACCGCCTGGCGCAAAAACAGATGTTCTCCCGAGGCCGTGTCCTTCACGTCATACCACGCCCACACGCCCACCGAAGGGTTCACAAGTTTGCCAGACATGATGTCGCTCATAACCCCGTTCTGGGCAACTGCTCCAAAAGTCCAAGTCGTTGCGCAGCAAACGAATAGCACTCGTCTAAACATGCATACTTCTCCAGCACCTGTCTTCAGCGGCTCATCCGCCGGTACTTTAGCACAATTCTCCACCTCTTGTCTCTACACATTTTTCCAGCAACCGCCAAGTCCTGCCACATCACCGGGCCGCACCGGCCTGACTTGACTGGCGGCGACACTAATTTTATTATGCCGCATTGACAACAACCAAACAGGAACAGACTACAGCCAATGACGACCCCAGAAGCAGAATTCCTCCGCCCCGACCCGGCAGAGTATACTTCAATTCCCGATTGCAGATTCCTAATTCCCAAGTGCCAATTCCCATGACAGACAATCCAGTTCCAGAACACCTCGGGCGTTACAGGGTTGTGCGCGAACTCGGTCGCGGCGCGATGGGCGTCGTGTATGAGGGGCAGGACCCCCAAATCGGACGCCGCGTGGCCATCAAAACGGCGCGGAGCGAGCTTATCGCCGGACCGGGGGCTTCCCCTGACGCGCTCGAACGCTTCTTCCGCGAGGCCCGCGTGGCTGGCATGCTGAACCATCCCAATATCATCACCGTCTATGACGCCGGGGAACAGGATGGCACCGCCTATATCGCCATGGAATACATAGACGGTCCGGATTTGGGTGCCCGCATGGCCAAAGGCCCCCGCTATTCCCCGCAGGAGGCGGTGGAACTGGTCGCAACGCTTGCCGACGCACTTGCCTTCGCCCACGAACACGGCGTCGTCCACCGGGACATCAAGCCCGCCAACATCATGCTTCCCAGGGACGGCCCCCCAAAACTGGCCGATTTCGGCATCGCCCACACCCTCGATTCCACCCTCACCCAGGAGGGCACGCTGATAGGCACGCCCTCCTACATGAGCCCCGAGCAGTTCATGGGACAGCGACTGGACGGCCGCTCAGACCTCTTTTCTCTCGCCACGGTCCTCTATGAACTGCTTACACAAGAACGCCCCTTCACAGGCGCGGCGTTCTCCACAGTCATGCATCACGTCATCAAGACCGATCCCGTGCCGCCCCATGAACTGAATTTCGCCGTCGGCGAAACGCTCAGCAAGGTAGTCGTAAAGGCACTCTCCAAAGCGCCCCAGGGACGCCAACCCGACGGACACGCCTTCGCATCAGAACTTAGGGGCGCCATCCAGACACAACCCGCGGCCGCGCCCGTGCTCCCCGCGCAGGACGCGACCGTCCGCATGAATGCCGATGAATTCTTCACCGACACCGCCGGGCTTCCCGCACAAAACGCTGCCCTTCTCAGGCAGACAATGCCGGGTGCCCCCCCTTTCCAGGAAAACCTCGGCAGCCCACCCGCAGACGGACAGCAGACGGAGACAGACACCACAACCGCCACGGCGCGACGGCATCATGGAAGCAGTTTCCCCGTTCTGCGCGGCGTCCTGCTGCTGGTGATCGCAATCGCCACAGGGCTGTACCTCTACCTCCATCTCAATCAACAACCCGGCCCGCAACCGGCACCCCTCACGCCTGTCGCCGCCATCACGCCGCCCACTGTCGTCCTCGACACGCCGGGCGACCCCACCGAACACCCCAAACTCAAAGTCAGCGTTTACGCCACCGCCGATGACGGGGTCTACCTTGAGTATCAGCAAGTCCTGAACGGCCAAGGAAACACCGAGGCCTATATCCGCGACGCGCTTGCCGCCGGCCGCATCCAACCCCTGCGCGGCGCGGGCTACTCCGTCGTTGTCTTCAACCCACTCAAGCTGTCCGAGCCCTACGCCACCGAATCACTGACTGAGGATGGCTACGCGCTCCTCCAACTCCCGGAAAACACCCAGAAGATCAAGTTTGAGGTCCATTCAGGCACCGAGGTGCTCTTGCCGGTGGAGTTGTCCGCATCGGCCTGCCAGGACTCCCAAACCTTTCTCGTGTTGTGCCCAAACTGCGTCACCAACACCGGAACATCGCACTAAATGTAGGATTTGCCTGGAGACTCAAGCATTGCACAATCTTCCGTCCGCAGGAGATTTGGGCGTCTTTTTAACCCCCAATTCTCCGTTTCAAGTTTCTTGCGGCCGTTCCGCCACACAAACTGAACCGTGGTATAATGTTAAAATCACGATTTGAACATGCGTTGGTCACAACCCAGGGGAAGTCGCCATGAAAAGGATGTCCAGCTTCTTTGCCGTTCTAACCAGTGTTCTTCTCATCGCACAGGCCGGCTGGTCCGCCGGATTCGTCAAGGGCGAGCCTGCACCCCCCGTCATTGGGGTCGACATCACGGGCAATTCCGTCAGCCTGGATGCCGTGGTCGCCAAGGATCCCTACCTCATCATCCTGTTCTTCTTCACGCCAAGCACCGGGGACGAACTTGCCGCCAAGCTCCAGCACCTTCAAGGCACCTACGGCGGCGACAAATTCCAGATTATCGCCGTGGGAATGCAGAAGGATGAAAAGGTCCTCAAGGACTTCGCCAGCCGTCTGGGCATTCAGTACCATATTCTCGACCCTGCCAACATGCAGGATGCCGCATGGCTGGACCGCGTCACCGCCCTTCCCCTCACCGTTTTCATTCGCGCAAGCCAGGAGAAGATGATCGACCAGGTCTTGGCCGGAGGCGGCGCCACCACCGCCCGCCTGCTCGCTACCGTCGCGGAAAACCTCTTCCGCCAGCGCAAGGATGAGGCGCTCTCCGTGGTCAACGAAGCCGCCGCCGAACCCAACGCCCCCCAGACCACCACCGAACTCAAGGGTTACATACTGGCCTCCAAGGGCCGACTCGACGAGGCCCAAAAAGAATTTGAAACGGCCCAGTCCCCGGCCGGTCTCGCCAAGGTTGCCCTTGACCGTGGAACCTTCACCGAAGCGGTCGCCCTGGCCGACAAGGCCCCTGAAAACGGCTATGCGCAAACCGTAAAGGCCACCGCGCTCGCCAAAATGGGCAAACTCGACCAGGCGCAAAGCACCGCGGCAGCCGCAGATTCCGCGGCCTCGCAGGACTGGCAAAAGTCGGAAACCTTAAACCTCCAGGGACGTCTTGCGCAGGAATCCGGCAAACTGGGCACGGCCATTCAAAACTACGGCGCGGCCGTTAAGGCAGACCCGTACAACATGGTGTCTCTGGCCAACGAGGGTGCCGCAAGAAGGGCCAACGGCGATCTGGACGGCGCAAAGAAAGTGCTCGAACAGGCCTCCAAACGCGGCGATATGGCCACAGCCCTCCTGCTCCGGCAGGTCTCCGAAGAAATACGGCAGGCCGCCGACACCAAACGCGCCGAAGTGATTCGGCTGCAAATCGAGGATTTGGGCAAGCGCTACCGCGAGTCCCTCGCCTCCTCCAGCCCCTCCACCAAGGATACCTGGTCTTCCCGCCCGCTTGTTTTGGCATTGCTCCCGTCAGCCGAACGCAGCACGGTCTTCTTTGACCGCGCGGGCATGGACACCCTCGTTCAGCGCGAACTCGAAACCCGGCTGCAAGCTTCGGGAAAGGTCAGCGTCGTCGAGCGTGACATGCTCGACAAACTTCTGCAGGAACTCAACCTGGGATCATCCGAAGTTTCCTCGGCAGACACGCAGCGCCGCCTGGGACAGGTCCTTTCCGCGGGAGTGCTCGGATTCCTGAGCTATGTGCCCTCCGCCAAGGGACCCGCCGCCAGTCTGAGGCTGGTCGACACCGAGACGACCTCCATTCTGGTGCAGGTGCTGGCGCCGCTCGACGAGAACGATCCAGAGTCCGCCCTCAAGACCCTGGTTGACCGGGTCATCGCTTGGGCAGGCTCGGAACGGGAACTTAAAGGACTCCTGGCGGATACTACCTCCGACGACGCAATTATGGTGAACTTGGGCGCAAAGCACGGTGTCGCCCCCGGCATGGCTTTCGCCGTACTCGCAGACGGGGCACCCGTTGAAGTCGGTGGACGCGTCGTAACCCGGCGACAGGAGACCATTGGCCGAATAGAAGTGACCCAGGTCGAACCCGATTACGCCATGTGCAAGATGGTGAATCGGCGCGACGGGGCCTCCTTTGCCAAGGAAATGAAAGTCAAGGCGCTCAAGACGGTCGAGAATGGACCGGCCGCCCGCTGACATTTCCCATGCTTTGTATTCATTGAAAGGACTTCCTTCATGGTTCGTTTTACAGCCCGTTTGGTGTTCCTTCCGGCGCTCTTTCTTTTGGCGGCGGCGTCGGCCCTCGCCGACGCCAACTCGCCCTGGGACTGCCGCGCGGTGGTTATCGACGGTGGCCCCACGGGCAGCTCCACCGCCTATCCCCTGAACGACATCGAACAGGCATCCATCGGCTACCACCATGCAACCACCGCGGCCCCCCAGCTTTGGTTCAGCTTTGCCGGAAAATACGGTGACAAGGTCCATGTTCAGGTGGGTGTGCCCCAGTTGCAGCGCTACAGGCTTCTGCACCCGCTCGTCGCAATTGTAGGCCCCGGCATGCCCGCGCCCGATCACCCGCTGCCCTTCACACTTCCCGCCGGGTATGGCGCGCTGATCTACGACACGGCGGCAGAGTCTGTGGAGAATTACACGGAACCCAACACCGGCACGGCAAGCTGGCGCTACGCCGCGGAGGATTTCTATCTCCCCGCCGCCGGTCCCTCCTACATCGTCGGTTTCACACCCAACGGCGAAGACGGCAAATTCTGGCTGGCCGTCGGCGAGAAACGCAGCTTCCGCTTTACCGACCTGTTCACCATCAACGAAACAACCCGTGAAATCCGCGCCTTCTTCGAAATCACCCCGACACAGGGCGTTGTCTTTTGGAGCCAGGTACTGGCGGTGTTCCTGGCCGTATTCCTGGCCGTATTCGCCGTTTCCCCGCGCTAGACCACATGTCCGCAGGCACCGCAAGCCTCCAGAGGCACCGAAGCACACTGCTGACGGCGCTTCCCGGAGTGCTCTTGGCCATGGCGGCCACGTGGTGGTTTCTCTTTCGCGGCCCCGCCCCCGCGCTGTGCCACACCCAATACTTGCGCCCCGACACCGCCGTCCGCGCCGTCCTGTGTCCTGCCCGAGTGCAATCCTACGTATCCAGCCTCGCCCCAATGGCCACCCGCTTTGTCCACAGCATTCCCCAACTCTCCTCCATGCAGGGCGGTCCGATCCATTTTGACTGGCTGCACAAAATGCCACTCGAAATGGCCTTTCTTTTTGATCAGGCCCTTCCCGGTCGCTTTGGCGTCACCCTCTTCTTCCAGGAACATCCCACCGGTGCACCGCTCGATGAGCTTGTAAACGGTTCCAGTTTTCTGGACAACTTGCAGCCGATCGTCTGGGCCTCTCCCACGCTGCGGCGGGAATCGGGAGGGCGCCTGCTCGCCGACGGTCAGCTCGCCGTCCCGCCGGCGTTTCAAGAACAGGCAGCCCGCTTCTGGCCCCAATACCAACCGGTGGAACCACCCCCCATTCGCGGAAACCATTTCCTTGAAATCAGCATAAACAACTGCAACGGCGCCCTCATCCAGCTTCAGGGGGCGCTCGTAAACCTGTTTGCCCCCTGGGCCGATGCGCAACTCCAGGACACTATGAATTCGGCCGCACGGAACGTCGTTGACGCGCTTGCATCCGCCGACCTTGCAGGCAATGACCGGCTCCAGTTTCACGTTGAACTTCGGTGCGCCGATCCCGCCGCCGCGGGGGCGCTGGCACCCGTTTGCCGGACCGCGGCCCATGCATTGTCCGCATATCTCCACTCGTTCCAGGGATTCATCCTGGAGGGCAACGTGAAGGCGGACGGGACCCGGATTTTCGCTGACTACCAATTGTCCGGCTTTGAACCCCGCCTGAGGCGCGCCCTCGGCGGCGGCTGACAAGGAATTGACTTCCGCCACGCGGTGACATACGATATGCCCTTGCCTGAACACACCACACATGCACGAACGAGGAGAACAGCGTCGTGAAAAAGGGATGCCTGATTGCACTTATAGCCTTGGCCCTGCTTGTTGTTGCCGCGGTGGTCGTCGCGGGCGTGGCCTATGCCAAGGCCAACCGCCAGTTCGGCCTGACCGAGGCCCCCGCCGTTTCCCACGAAACACTGGCCACCGGGAACACCGTGCTGCGCATCGTGCTCAAACCAGACACACTGACCGCGATCCTGGACAAGCTCGTCCCAGCCGGACAGATTCCCCCCTTCCTCGCCAAAATGGGATACACGCCGGAGAAAATGCTCCCCATGATCCTGCCCCGCGAGGTAGCGGTCATGGCCGCCCCGGACTTGGCCACCAACAAGCTGAACCTGACCTTCTTCGCCAACGAAAGGCGCGGCGGGCCTTTGCTTGTGGACGCCATAAACACCGGCAATTACACCCAGGGAAAGAAGCCCCTCGACAATTTCCCCCTGATCAAATGGGCACCCGAAGGAGCCTCCCTGCCCGAAAGGGGAGCCTTCGAACTGAAAGGCAACTTGGCCATTCCGGACACCGTCGAATCCGCCATTCTCAAGAGCTGGAAACCCACCCCCCCGGTCCAGCCCCTGCGCATTGAGGGAACCCATCTTCTCGAAGCGGTCATGGACAACCGAAACGGCGACATTCTTGCCATTTACGCGGCCTTGATGGCCGCACAGGGCGCAGACTGGCAGGCCACCCTAAAGGCCCCCCCCGCCGGTCCCATGATCGAAGCCAATCTGCCCGATATTCTTGATGTCCGGGCGGCGGCGGATCTCAAAGATTTTGACAGCGCAACGATCAACCTGCGCCTTGACGCCACCGCCGAAAAAGGTCCCGGCCTAGAATTCATGTTCAAAATGGTTTGGCCCAATGTGCTTGACGTGGCCGCAAAGCAGGGGATCACGATCAAGGGAGAACCTGTCTGGGATCCCCAGAAAGGCGCATTGTTGATTGATCTGACCCTCTCCGGCCTCAAGCCCATGCTGGAAAAGACCCTCAACCGCAGCCTTCCCGGCCCAACCACCGCCAAGAGCGCAAAGAATCAGCCTTGATTCGCTTCATTACAGAACATACAAACCCGGCCCAACAGGGTCGGGTTTCGTTTTGAGACAGGCATCCGCGCTACTGTTCGACCGTTCCCCATTTAACCACCCCAAAGGTTCCTCTCAAGTCCTTGTCCAAAGAAAGGATCCGCACGCTCCATTCATTCCTAATTACGAATTCATCATTCCTAATTACTACAGCGGTTTTCTTCCGTGCAGAGCATGGGCCAAAGTCGCGTCATCGGCATATTCCAGCCCGCCACCCATGGGCACGCCATGGGCAATACGCGTGACCCGCACCCCCTTTGCCGTCATCATGCGTGACAGATACAGTGCCGTGGCCTCCCCTTCGGCGGTGGCGTTGGTGGCAATGATCACCTCCCGAATCACCCCGTTTTCAAGGCGCCGCAACAGCCTGTCGATGCACAACTCCTCAGGACCCACATTTTCCAGTGGGCTCAGCACCCCGTGAAGCACATGATAGACACCCCGATAGGCGCCGCCCTTCTCTATCGCCATCGCCCCCACCGGCTGTTCAACCACGCACAAAAGACCATGATCCCGGCGCGGATCAACACACACGGGACAGGGGTCCGTCTCGGCAAGATTTCGGCACTGCGAGCACAGCACCACCCGGTCCCGAGCCGTCTTCACCGCCAACGCGAAGTCTTCCGCCAATTCCGGCGGCGCGCTCAGCAGGTGCAACGCATAACGCTCCGCCGTCTTCTTCCCCACGCCGGGCAGACGTCTAAACGCTTCAATAAGGTGTTCCACCGTCGGGGCGTTCAAAAGCATGACGGGCCCTCACACGCGCTGCCGCGCACCCTTCGTCAGGCCCTTGCGGACCGTCTCCCACTGTTCCAGGACCTCCTCCTTCGTAAACACATCCAGCCGGTCCGGAAACACAATCCCCTCCAAATGGTCGCATTCGTGCTGGATGATGCGCGCCAGAAAGTCATGGGCCTCAAACTCGAAAGGAACCCCGAGAACGTCCTGGGCGCGCACCTTGATGCGCGTCGCCCGCGCCACACGCGCATAAATCTGCGGCAGGCTCAGGCACCCCTCCTCCCCGTATTCGCGACCTTCGCTCTCCTCAATTTCAGGATTGACCAGGCACATGGGCTCACCTTCCGGCTCGCAAAGCACCAGCACCCGCATGGAAACACCCACCTGCGGCGCGGCAAGCCCCACCCCCTCATGGTTGTCCATCGTCTCAAGCATGTCCTCCGCAAGCGCCTCCACTTCCGGCCCAAAATCGGTCACCTGTTGCGCCTTGCGCGTCAACACCTTGTCGGGATAATAATGAATCTTAAGTTTCGCCATAATGCTTTACGCCTTTTCAACGAATGACGAATGGTACCACAGCCATAATGTTGCGGTCCAAAGAATCCGCATCACAGATCTTCTATTGAGAAAACCTACTATTCCTTTCCGCGATTCCGGGAACTGCCAATCACAACCATCACCCCGCGCGCAATCACTCAGCCCCTTTGACCTCATCCATCCCGTCCATATCGTCCATGCCTAAACCCGTCAGGCCACCGTCAAACCGCCCCGTTCGGAACCGTCACATCGACCACCGAGTTCTCCTCGATCGACTGGATTGCCGCGGCGAGCACACGCTGAGCGGCAAGCCCCTCGGCCCCCGATCCCTCTATCTCTTCGGGCCGGGCACCGGCCGCGACCTGATCCACGAACCGGTGAATGCGGTTCTTGAACGTGTCTTCAAAAACTTTCTCCGGGATATCACCAAACGGCCTGTTCGAGACAACCGTCGTTTCTGGATTCCCCGCAGGATAGAGCGTCAACCGGCTCATCATGTCTTCCAGTACAAAGCGCCCGCCCGTCCCTGCAACCTCGCACCGCTCCATCGGGTGCCCGCGTTCAATGTCATAGCTGCCGGTCAGACCGCCCACAACGCCGTTGGCAAACTTCATGTTGAAATGCGCCGTGGACCATATCTCGCGTCCCGGGGCCTTCGTGGCAAAGCACTGCACCTGCCGGACATCGCCACAAAAATGCCGCATCACATCCACCGTATGCGGATGCAGCGCCTTGATCTGGAACCACGGCGACGACTCCCTCCGGTTCATGATCCACATCGCCATGTTCACAAACAGCAGGCGCCCCAACCGACCCTCGTCCACCCATTGTTTCGCAATCTGCGTCAAACGGGTGAACCGATGGTTCAGATTAACCCCATAGCAGACGCCCCGATCGCGGGCAGCCCGCACCATTTGTTCAGCCTTGTCGATCTCATTGCAGATCGGCTTCTCCCCGAGCACATGGCACCCCGCATCCAGGGCAAGCATGGTCGGCTCAAAATGGTCGCTGCCATATTCGTATCCCGCGGTGCACACCCCGCAAAGGTCCGGCCTCAGCGTCGCCAGCATGTCCTTCGCATCCCCGAATCCCGGCACACCATACACGCCGGCGGCCGCATCCGCCCGTTCACGGACAAGATCACACACCCCCACCAGTTCCACATCCGCATGGGCGGCATACTGCCGCAAATGCATATTGCCAATGGGCCCCAAACCGATTACCGCAATACGAACCACAATATAAACCTCCGTCAATGCAATACGCGCTATTGTAACGACGCACCCAATTCAACACAATCACCCAAATTTCGGGTAGATTTTTAC
>CAIXUF010000320.1 GCA_903922535.1 Candidatus Hydrogenedentota bacterium | reverse complement strand
GTGAGTTCCTTCACATCGGTGCCGTTTTGGACACCTCCTTCCCCTGCGGTTGCCAGAGGACAAGTGCGGTTTTTTCCTGTGGACGGCGTTTTGGCACCCACCCCTTGGCCCCCTCATGAGGGAATTCTCTTATGGTCAACCGCCTGCGAGACAGGGACATGCACTTTCTTCAGGCGCTTGGCACAACTGTTGCTCTGTTATTCACCCAGAGAGCAGGAATTAAGGGAAGACTTGGCAATGTTTACGGTAGTTCGTGATAATACATCGGTCCATATAACGCTCGCCTCAAACCCATCCTTCATACAGCCCCTGCTCAAGCGTTTCGAGGAAATCGCACGAGAATGGGGGGTGGACAATGCCGGCAGAATTGTCATCGTGCTGCGGGAACTGCTGTCCAATGCCATCGTGCACGGGAACAACAGCCGGCAATCCCTGGTCGTGCGCTGCCACATTGAACGCACCCCGGAGGGGCCGTTCCGTATTGTCGTCGAGGACGAAGGTTCCGGTTTTGATTTTGCCTGCCTGGACATGACACTGCCCGAGGATCCCCGGCACGCGCACCGGCGCGGATACATACTCATCCGAAAAATCTGCCGGCATCTGGAGTTCAACGCCAGCGGCAACCGGGTCACCGTGCTTGTAGACGCCGCCGACCAGGAAGAGGTCGCCTGAACCTGCGGCTGGCTGGCGCCGTCCGCCTTTTCGGAGCGTGCTATTTGTGCCGGTCACGCCGACATTGACCTCCGGGCCATGGGTGCCTACAATTGGGGGACGTGCCTGTGGCGGCCACAAGACGGCCCGCCCGGGTGATCCCATTCAACACAGCCGCAGATTCGAAGGAGAAACCGTCATGAGTCCAAAACTGCTGATACCCGCCCTGTGCGCCGCATTTGTCCTCAGCCTGACATTCGCCGCCGCCGCCGATTTCGACACGCCGGTCATCAAGGTATGGAAGGTCCAGGAGAAGAACGACAAGGGAGTAATGGAGGACGTGGACTACATGTCCATTGACGGCATCCTCGTGCACGAGGAGGACCCGGCAAAGCAGCCCCAGCCGGCCGTCATCACCCCCGGCACGTCGAGCACACAGGAACAGCCGGGCCTGGCGCCCTCGGACGCCGTGGTGCTGTTCGACGGCAAGAATCTGGACAACTGGACGGCCACCGACGGCAAGCCCACCAAATGGATACTGAAGGACGGCGTCATGAGCCCCACGAAGAATTCGGGCATGATCCAGTCCAAACAGGAATTCGGCTCCTGCCAGTTGCATGTCGAGTGGGCCGAGCCGTCCAAGGTCGAGGGCGACGGGCAGGGCCGCGGCAACAGCGGCGTCTTTCTTATGGGCAAATATGAGGTGCAGGTCCTCGACTCCTACGACAACAAGACCTATCCCGACGGCCAGTGCGGCGCGCTCTACGGCCGCAGCAAGCCGCTGGTCAACGCCTGCCGCAAGCCCGGCGAGTGGCAGAGCTACGACATCGTGTTTCACCGGCCCGTTTTTGACAAGGACGGCAAAGTGACCAAGCGCGCCACCTTTACGGTGATTCAGAACGGCGTGGTTGTGCAGGATCACAAGGAACTGTCCGGCGGTTGCGGCTGGAAGGGTCATCATTCGATCTCCGAATACGAGGCCCACGGCGACAAGGGACCGCTTCAACTGCAGGATCACGGCAACCCGGTCCTTTTCCGCAACGTCTGGGTGCGTGAACTCGCAGACTGACACGTTCTTGCCGGGACAGGCCCGGCACATTCAAGTCCAGGGGCTCTATGGACGATATGGACTTTATGGACGATATGGACGGTGTGGACCCAGTCGGGCGGGCGATTCCGACGAGGGTCCATGCCGTCCATTCTGCCCATGGGTTTGGGGAAGCTGCCCGAAGTTGTCTGTTCTTCACCGGACAACATGCAGGGCCGCGCGGCAACCGATCAGGCGCTGAGCGAGGGAAATCATGAAGACACGGGGCCAGATGGAGGCGGAAATTGGCGAGGCGCTCATCCGCTTTGAAAAGGAATATCTGGGGCGCGGCCCGGTGGAGACCAAGACCTGTCTGATCGACGACATGGTGGTGGTGCGGCTCAAGGGCGTCATGACACAGGCCGAGCACCAACTGGCCAGGTCCGCCGAAAGTTCCAAGGGCCGGGAACTGATCAAACTGATGCGGGTCGAGCTGGTCGAGCGGGGACGGCCCCTGCTGGAATCCTCCCTGGAGGCCATCACGGGCCGGAAGGTGGTCAGTCTCCACACCGACATCAGCACGGTCACCGGGGAACGGGTGTTCATGTTCGTTTTCGATAGCGCCCCGGAATTCGCGCCGTCCCACGGCCCCCGCACTGCCTGAGTTTGACTCAGCTCTTCCGCCATCGGCACCGTCACTGGGAGCGTCGGCATCCCTGCCGGCATGTCCGGGATATAGTCTGCATCCGATTGACATCCCCCAGAAGGTGCTATATTCTGTCTGTGGCAGGAAAGGGCAACCCCAAACGCCATGGAACTTGACAGGAAACAGACAGACGAACTGGTCGCGCGGATCGTGGCCGCAGTCCATCCGCAGCGCATAATTCTCTTTGGATCGCATGCGCGCGGCGAGGCGCTTGCCGACAGCGATATTGACGTGCTGGTGGTGGCAGCGGAGGGCACTCACCGCCGCAGAACCGCCCAGATCATCCACCGGGCGCTGTTGGGATATGGTGTGCCGGTGGACGTTGTGGTGGCCACGCCGTCGGACTTGGAGATTTACCGGGAATCCCCCGGCCTTGTCTACTACCACGCGCTGCGCGAAGGGAAAGACCTTTATGCCGCCTGACACGGGCCGCGGGGATATCCCGGCGCGTTGGCTGGCAAACGCCCGCGCCGATCTTGCGCTGGCCAAGGCGCCGCTTCCCACGGGTGCGATGTATGAGCATCTTTGTTTTCACGCCCAGCAGGCCGTTGAGAAGGGGCTCAAGGCTGTGTTGCTCAAAAGGGGTGTGGAGTTTCCCTTCACGCACAATCTACAGGGGCTTTTTGACCGGTTGCCCGGAGAACTTCATGTCCCGTCCCATGTGCTCGACGCCGTGGCGCTCACGCCCTACGCCGTGGCCGCGCGTTACCCCGGTGAAACCGAGCCGGTCACCGAAAGCGATCGCCAGGATGCCGTGCGCCTTGCCGAAGCAGTGTTGCGGTGGGCCCAGGACATCGTCCTGAAGGGGTAGCCGCCAAAGCACTTCGAGAAACGGACAAACAGGGGATGGCATGCCCGTTTGCCGCGGCAGCCACCCTCGTTGTGGCGTGGTTTCCAGACCACGCCACTCTCTTCCGACCGAAGGTCTCCTCTT
>CAIXUF010000319.1 GCA_903922535.1 Candidatus Hydrogenedentota bacterium | reverse complement strand
TCGGCCAGGTCCGCCTCGTTGATGATCCCGCCCCGCGCGCAGTTGATGATGCGGCAGTTGGGCTTCATCCTCTTCAGTTCGGCCATGCTGATCATGTTGTTCGTCTTGTCCGACTTGGGCGCGTGGATGGAGATAAAGTCCGACTTCGCGTAGATCTCCTCCATGCCCACCAGATCCACGCCCAGCGCCTCCGCCTTGAGCGGGCTCAGGATCGGGTCGAAGGCCAGCACCTTCATTTCAAAGGCCTTGGCGCGCTTCGCCAGCGCGCCGCCGATACGGCCCATGCCCACGATGCCGATGGTCTTCCCGAACAGTTCGGCCCCCATGAACGCCTTGCGGTCCCAGCGGCCCGCGTGCATCGAGGCGTCCGCCTTGGGAATGTTGCGGCACAGCGCCAGCATCATGGCGAAGGTGTGCTCACAGGTCGAGATCGTGTTGCCGCCGGGCGTGTTCATGACCACGATGCCCTTTTCCGTGGCGGCATCCTTGTCAATGTTGTCCGTGCCGGCCCCGGCCCGGCCCACCACTTTGAGGCGGGTCGCGTTGGCAAGGGCCTCCGCGTTCACCTTGGTCGCGCTGCGGACCACAAGCCCGTCATAGTCATTGATAATGGCGGCCAGTTCCGCGGGCTTCTGCGGCGGCTTGACGTCCACCTCAAACCCGGCATGGCGGAAGACTTCGACGCCTTCCTCACTCAGATTGTCCAGAACGAGTATCCGGTGCATGATGTCATCCTCCGGCAACGGCACCACGGCCGCGCTTTTCGCAACACAAACAAGGGTCACTGTTTACAGCCCAGGAAAACGAACCGACGGGCACGGAACGCCCCCGCCAGGGAGGGGTTCCCGGGAATTGGCCGTCTGAAAAGCCGACCAACTCCCGATGGCGTGCATAATAAAGGAAAAACTTCTCGATTGTCAAACCTGGGCGCAAACAGGCGTCAACCCGGGATCGGGGGTTGGCCAACCTTTGAGCGCAAAAAGGCCCCGTCAGAGCCAGCCGAACATGAATTGGAACATGCGCTGCATCATCTGCGCCATGAAGGAAAGAAAACCGCCAATACCGGACATCATGCCGCCAAACACATGGTTCATCATGACTACATCCTTTGGTGCCCAAACCAGACCGTCGCGGCCATAAGGCCGCTTCCGGCGATGGTTTCCATGGCACAGCGCAACCACAGAAGCTTACAGCACGCGCGAGGCGCGGCGCGTCAGGAATATACCCTGTTGTTTAGGGGGCGCCGGGGGTGAAAACAACGGACAGGCCGGAATTTCCACGGGGCATCCGCGAAAGGCGTGTTTTTCCTCTGCCGCGCCCAGGGGCGCGGGCAGTCCCCTCCCGCCGAACACCCCGTTTTTTGACATTCCCCCGCTCCACGGGAATAGTAGGGGTAGAAAGCATTCGACTCCCATGGAGGACGTGACCGTGACAGACAGCGATCTTCTGATGCAGTGGGTGGAACAGCGCGACCCCGAGGCGTTCCGGGAAATGGTAAACCGCCATGCGGCCATGGTCTACGCAACCTGCCGGCGGATCGTCCGCGATGCCGTCGAGGCCGAGGACGTCGCCCAGGAGTGTTTCGAGGCCCTCGCCAAGGCGGGAACCCGCCCCGGCGCGTATTTGGGCGCATGGCTGCACCGCGTGGCGACCAACCGTTCCCTGCAGCGCCTACGGGGCGATGCCCGTCGTCGCGTCCGCGAAACGGCCTGCGCCCCGGCCGAATCCGCTGAAGTTTCCACCGAGTGGCGCGAGGCCTATGCGCTCGTGGATGAGGCGCTCGACGCTCTGCCGGAGCGTCTTCGCGCGCCCCTCGTGCTCTACTACCTGGAAAACCAGACGCAGGAGGCCATCGCCGCGACGCTGGGCGTGGCGCGAAGCACCGTTCCCTACCGCATAAGCAAGGGCTTGGAGCGGGTGCGCCACTCGATGCACAAGCGCGGCGTCACGCTCAGCGCCGGTGCGCTCACGGCCCTGGGCGTGTCGGCGAAGGCAAGCGCGCTGCCGCCCGCGCTCGCGGCCTCGCTGGGCAAGCTGGCCATCGCCGGCAGTGAACTGCTCCCGGCGGCCACGGCCGGCACGGGCCTCCTTGGCAGCCTGCTGAGCCTGAAAGGCGCGCTGGCATTGTCGATGGTGGTGGTGGTGGTGCTGGGTGTGGCCGGCTATGGGACGGTTCAGCACAAGAAGGCCGCCCCAGCGCCAACGGCCGCGCATTCGTCTCCATCCCAACCTGTCGCGCAGGAGATGCCGAAGGACTTGACGCCTGCTGCGTCCATGTCCGGCACCTCCCCGTCAACGGAGGCACAACCGGAGTCTTCGGCCGCGGCGCCCGCGCCCGGAACGGTCAACGTGACCGGCGACCTGCTCATGGAAGGGTCCAACACGCCCTGCAAAAGCCTCATGCTCGTCTTCAAACCCGAAGCCGCCGGAAAGTCCCTGTACACACACACCGAGACGACGGGACGTTTCGAACTGCCCGATTGTGTGCCGGGCACCTATCGTGTGTTCCTGGAAGACGAAGTGCGCGTCCTGAAGAACATGCCGGTCACGGTGAACGTGCCCGCGGGCAAGGCGGAGGCCGAAGTGCATCTTGTCGTGGATGCGGGCGCGTCCGTCTCCGGACAAATCACCAACAAAGAAACGGGCATTGGGCTTCCGGGAGCGGGACTCTATGTCGCCGCCGTCAAGAGCGGCCAAAACGGCGTCTCGGGCTGCCCTGAAAACAAGATCTATTCCGGTCCGGACGGCCGGTACTTCTTTGAGGGGCTGCGGCCGGGCAAGTACCAACTGTTTCTGGAGCCCGATGTCACCGCCTGCGACGCCAACGGGAAGCCCCTGTACAAATTGACACTGACCGGAACTGAGAGCAGGGACATCGCCGTCGCCGGCCGCGAGCGGATCGAAAACGTCGACTTTCCGCTGCTGCTTGGTGGCGCGCCCATCTCCGGCATGGTGCGGGACGCGGCGGGCAGGCCCGCCGCCGGTGCACGGGTGGAAGCGTTCGCGGCGCAAAGTTGGCAGGAAGCGGAGACAAAGAAGGACGGGACCTTCACGATTCGCGGTCTTACCGCAGCGGGCAACTGCCACCTCTTCGCGCGGATGGGCGCGGAAACCAGCGAGGTCATCGGGCCGCTCACGGTTCCCGAAGGGGGACTAAAGGATGTCCAGGTGCAGATGCGCGTCGGGGGCGTCATTCGGGGCATCCTGACCGATGAGCAGGGCGCGCCGCTGGCAGGCAACACGCTCAATGCGATTCCCGGCACTTCGTTTGGGGTGAACAGCGCCAACACGGACAAGGACGGCGCATTTCAGTTTGACAGCCTTGCCGAAGGGCCCTGCGAGATCATGCTGGTCCAGCAGTCGCCGAAGGCCTTCATAGCGCCCAGCAAACTGGCAAAGGTTGACGTGAAATGGGGGCAGACCGTTGACAACGTTGTGCTGGTGTACAAGCTGGAGCCGTCCGTCGCCGAGGGTGCGCTCCAAATATCGGGACAGGTCAAGGACGCCGCGGGACAGCCCCTGCCGGGGGTGGGCGTTGATGCCCAATTCGTGGAGGCAGGCGTGAGCAAGTCGGCCGGAAAACCGGCATGGACGGACGGGGACGGAAACTACCAGATCAACGGACTGGAAAAGAGAGCCTACCTGGTCTCCGCGCACAACGCCCAGTACGCGACGGTGCGACTCCCCGAAATCGAGGCAGGCAGTACCAACGTGGACTTGGCCATGCAGCCGCGCGTCACCGTCGAGGGACGCGTCGTCCGTGCCGGGGACAATCAGCCCGTTCCCCAGTTCGAGATCACCGCGCCAAACGAGCGTCCGGTGCAGGTCGCCGACGCCCGGGGCCGCTTCACCCTTGCCAGCGTCGATGCCACCGATTTCTGCCAGGTGACCGTGCGGGCCCCCGGATATGTCACGAAGGAAGATGCCCTTGACCTGAAACAGGGCAAGGGCATCAAGGACGTGGTTGTCGCGCTGGATCGCGCGTCCGGCCTCACCGGCCGCGTGGTGAACGCCCAGGGCCGGCCTGTTGCCGGCGCCCGGATTTTTCTCGCCGAGGGCATGCGTCATGTCGAACTCAATGACGAGAACGCCGTGCTGGCCCGCAGCGATGCGAGCGGCGCGTTCACCATCGACAGCCTGCCCGCGGAGCGCGGATTTGTTTTGGCCAGGCACACAGAGTATGTCATGGGCTCGGCACCGTACCGCCCCGGGGTTTCCACCGTCGATATCGTGCTGCGCGACGGCGGGACAGTCAACGGCACCGTCACCTCGGGCGGCACGCCTGCTGCGGGCGTTAGCGTCTCCATCTCCCGCCTGTCCGTGTCGGGGAAGGAATACATGGTCCCCGTTTCCGCCAAAACCGGCCCCGACGGGACCTTCCATATGGAACAGGTGCCGCCGGGTGAAACCAATATCATGGTGGCCTTCGACAAGGATGCAAAGGACCTGAAAGACGCCCTGGCGATGCGCAGCATCATGCGCCACATGACGGTCGAAAGCGGCCAGACGCTGACCGTGGCGCTCGACCTGCCCGCGGCGACGGCGGGCATTGAGGGGCAGGTCCGCGTGGGCGGAAGCCCCGCGACCACCGCCTTTGTAAACTTCACCTGCACCAGGGATGGTGTCGAGTCGCCGAGCATGGCCCAGGCCGACGCCAACGGGTTCTTCAAGTTCGACGCCGTGCCGGCCGGGCCCGGGACCCTGCGCGCATCCGTGTCCACCGGCGGTCCCGGCTCCGTCCGAATGCTGGTGGTTCCGGTGGAGACCGTTGCGGGACAGGTCGTCCGGCAGGACATGGACACCACCGATTCGGGCGTCCTCGTGGCCGACATACGGGGCGCGGTGAACTCCCCTGAGACCATCGTGACGGTGAGCCTGTTTCCCGGCGACGCGCCCGTGAACACGGTCGATGCAATATTCAACCTGCAAGTGACGGGCAAGACCGTGGCCTCGGCCATGGTCAAGACCGACGGCCCCGCGCGCTTCGAGATGCTGCCGCCGGGCACCTACAATGTTACGGCCATGATGACCGATTTCAGCAAGAGGAACATGCACATCGCCGCCATGACCACAGCCGTTGTGACGGTGGAGAACGGAACCGAAGCGGCGGTGGAACTGGTGTTGCAGCCGGTCGAAGAATAAACTGGTGCAAGGGTTTCAACGCAGGACAGGAGACGCAGCATGCCAGCGAAAATGACATCGACCGCATGGGAACGGGGTTTCAAGAACATGCTGATTTGCGGCGCGGGCGTTTTGGTTTCTTATGCCGCCATCATGGCGGTTATCGTGTTGTTCTTTCACAAGTCTGCCGGAGACGCTTATTACATTGCTGCCGCGGTGGTGTGCGCTTCTGCCTTTCTGGCCTTTCTGGCAGTTTGGATCTATGGGCGGGTGGCCGCAGGCGCTGTCCTGCTGGACTGCGGACCCCATCCGACACGCTGGTTGTTCCTGGTGCAGGCCGTCGTTTTCCTGTTCATGGGGGTGAACGGTTGGTACTCGGGAAAGTCAGCGGCAACGGGGTTCGGTGTCTCGGGTCCGGTGTTTCTGATTTCGTTCGCGGCCTTCTGGCTGATCGCGGCGACCGGACGCCTTCAACTCCGGGAGAACGGCATCTGGCAGTACTGGAGCCTGCTGCGGTGGCGCAGGATTGACTCCTGTCAGTGGACCGAAGACTCCACACTACTCGTGAAGGCCAGGGGGCTTCTGGCGTTATCCCGGGGCGCGCTGCCCGTTCCCCCCGAGCAAAGGCAGGCCATCATGGAACTCTTGGCCAAACACTGTCCAGCACCGCCAACCGCCGAAACGGTCACGGCGGCAGACGGACCACACGAATGACTGTTCCCCGCGCATGTCATGTCGTCCTGCGGCGCAAGTCACGCGTGCTAGACAAGATTTGATCTCAACTCACGGAAGGAGAGAACGCACGATGTTCAAGAATTCGATGATAGTGGTGATTGCAGTTGCGGCGCTGGTCCTCGTTGCCCCCGGATGCAAACCGGCCGGGCAGGGAGGCGCATCGCTGGCGTCCGCGCCCCAACCCCAGTTCTCGTCTCCCGACGAGGGCAAGCGTGTTTTCTGCCAAAATCACCTGAAACAGCTCGGGCTTGGCTGCAAAATGTACGCCAACGAGCACAACAGCCGTTTCCCCGACACGCTCGAGGCGCTGTACCCGGAATACTGTCTCGACCAGGACAACTACCGTTGTCCGGGCGCGACACGTCCCCCGGCCACTTCCGCTGACGCGGCAAAGTTGTCCGACTACGAGCTGGTGCCCGGACTCACCGAGAAGAGCCCCGGCAAGTCCACCGTCCTCATCCGCGAGAAGGCAACCGCCAACCACACCCCCGCCGGCCGCAATGTACTCTATGTGGACGGCCACGTTGAATTCATCGCAGGCACGCAGTAGGCTCTCTCCGCGGAACAGAAAGGAGAGAAGATGGAAATTCTTGCATGCCCAAAATGCAAAGGTGAAATGGAAGAGGGATTCCTGACCGATTTCAATTACGGTCAGAGAGTCGTCAAGCCGGAACATTGGGCACCCGGTGAGCCGCAGATGTCCGCGTGGTTCGGAACGTGGGTGGACAGGAAACAACTCCGCCAGGTCAGGACCTTCTGTTGCACCCAGTGCGGCTATCTCGAATCCTATGCGCAGAAGTAACGGACTCTGACGCGGCAAGGCGCGGTTCCACATTGTTGAGCGCGCGCGGCCGCGCCGCCGCTTTTCTTTGCCGGGGCCATGCCCCCGGTGCCGCGAAGCACCGTCTCATGGCCAAGTGCGTTTCCAACTTGGGAACAAGACGAAAAGGAGTTTCGGCATGGCGCCTAAAATCACGATGTCCGGGAGCGTGGGACTCTTCGGGTTGTTTCAGGCACTGTTTACACTGGTGGTGGGTGCGCTGTTCACGCTGATGCTGTTGTTTGGGAAGCCGGTGGAGGGGCGCTGAACGCCGGGACGGGGCCCAACCACCCGTCTCGGTCCGTCGCCTCCCATGACGCGCGGTTTGGCGGTGTCATGGGGAACCGGCACCAGGTGGATGAGGGGCTTCGTCGAGAGAGTCTTCTTCACACCTCAAGTTCTTGGCCGGGATAACGCGATCCGCCTGTGGCACATTGCCGCGCCTCAGAAGGGAAGAAGTGTGTTATTCTCCTGTTGAGCGCGAATATCGCGCAAGTGGCCAAACGGTGAGACGCGACTCCCGAACCCGTTCCCCCGCAGGGCCAATGACCGCACAGAAAACATTCCACGGCACAACGAGATTCTTGCCATTGGAAACGCCGGATGCCGTGACAACCGGCACCGCAGGCAACGACAGTTCTGAAACAGCATGCCGAAGAAACGCCGTTCACATGTGAGGAGCACTTCCATGAATGCCTCGCTGTACGGGCTGAAATTCGTTCTCCGTCATCATCTGCCCGGGAGAACCCCGCCGCTTATTCGCGGCCTGGTGCTGACCAACCGCTGCAACCTGCACTGCGCCCATTGCCGGTTGGACGAGCGCGGTGCGCAGGATCTGGACTTCTCGGAAGTCACTGCGGCGATAGACGCCTTTCACGGTGAAGGGGGGCGATGTCTCTATTTGGAAGGCGGCGAGCCTTTTCTCTGGCGCGACGGCCAGCGCACCCTGGAGGACATCGTTGCGTACGCCCGCCGCGCCGGATTCCTGACGACCGTCGTCTACACGAACGGCACCTTCCCCATTGCCACCTCCGCCAGCACC
>CAIXUF010000318.1 GCA_903922535.1 Candidatus Hydrogenedentota bacterium | reverse complement strand
CTTTATGCTTGGAAGAGCGCGATGCAATCGCCTTGCCACAGGAGCATGTCATCCCCTGTGGCAAAGGCACCGCCTGAAGGCGGAACTCCGAACTCAAACTCATTCTTCACGCCTCACGTTTCACGCATCACATTTCCTGCTTTTACCTAGCATAAACCGTGCCGGCAAAACACGCATAAAGACTATAGCCGGGACGAAGCGGATTGCCAAGATGGGGGGCAGGGAAAACGAAGACGAGGATGTCCGTTTGGGGCCGGTCACTGACGTTCGCGGCTCGGATGAAAAATGTGCCTTGGGGAGCCGCCCGGCCCGGGCGGACAGCGGCGGCGTCACACCGGTGTTCCGCCCCTGGTTCGTCCCTCCCCGTCACGCCAACCCCATGACGCGCGTCTCCGACGAGAACGGGTTCGTCCGCCCGAGGCCGGGCGGCTCCCCTAAACTATACGCATTTTTCAATCGTCCAAATCAACCGGCAGCAAGACGTCCAAAACGCAGATAGGCGTCTTGATTATGCTTTTTCTTCGTGCCCTTCATGTCCTTCATGGTGAATCATCCAGGTCCATTTACCTTCAGCCTTCAGCCTTCAGTCTAACAAGCTTCAGCCTAGCGAATCTTGATCTGCCATTGCTCCGGGGGCAAGGCGGCCAGTTTCAGGAGTTGCGCCCGTTTCCACTGGTTCATTTCCGCGTGGGAATGAAAGGCGATCCGGGTGAGACCGGGAATGCGCACGCCATAGGGCAAGGGATGAATGCGCGGGGCGTCCACCCAGAAGTCAAGCTTGGCCTGATAATTATCGGTGCGTTTCATGGCGCGGTTGGGAACCCCCGTTTGAGGAAAGGCGGTTCCCAAACCCTCCGTCAAACCTGTTTGTGTGTTTTTGCGGATGCCGCAGGCCTCCCCGGTGTCCCAAGGGCAAGTGGATGCTTTCTTGACCGGTCACTTTCGCTCCCTGCGGTCGCTTCGTTCGCGGCTCGGATGGGCATGAATACGGTGGTTGGGCGGGGGGTTAGGTGTTCGGAACGTAGGGGCAGTGCGCCTCTGCCTGCCCCGCTTTTGCCTTCAGTCTGACGGCGTTTAAGCCGCCGGTCCGGTCACGCCTTCTTGGCGGCGGCGGGCGCGGCCGCCGGGGCGGCGGGTTGGCCGGTGACGCTGAGGAAGACCTGTTCGAGATTGGCCTCTTCTTCCTTGATCTCGACCACGCGCACGCCGGCGGTGACCAGTTTGGTCGTGAGGTCGGCGACCCGCGCCCGGGCGCCGGTAAAGGTCACCCGCAACTCGTTTTCATCGGCCGTGGCCTTGATCACGCCGGGAAAGGCCGTGACGACCGCCAGCGCCTGCGCCGGGTCCGAGTCCACGGTCAGGCGCAGTTCCAAGTTTTCCCGGACCTGATGGGTGATGTCGGCCACCGTGCCCTGCGCCACCAGCCGTCCTTTTTCGAGGATGCCGACCAGGTCGCAAATGGAGGCGAGTTCGGGCAGGATGTGCGAGGACAGCAGGATGGTCTTGCCCAGTTCCCGCAGGCGCATGATGGTCTTGCGCATTTCGATGCGGGCGTGGGGGTCCAGGCCGGAGGCGGGTTCGTCGAGAATGAGCACCAGGGGATCGTGCAGCATGGTCTTGGCCAGGCCGATGCGCTGGTGCATGCCGCGGGAGAGTGAGGCGATCTGGTAATCCAGCATGTGGCTGGCCGTGGTCAGTTCCAGCACCTCATGAATGCGCTTGACGCGCAGTTTGGGCGGGATGTGGTAGGCGGCGCCGAAGAAGTCCAGGTACTCCCACACGCTCATTTGGTCGTAAACGCCGAAGATGTCCGGCATGTAGCCGATCATCTTCTTGATGCGCGTGCTGTTTTTGGGCAGCACCTCGACGTCATTGATAAAGGCGCGGCCGGCGGTCGGCTGCAACAGGCCGCACAGCATTTTGATGGTGGTGGTCTTGCCCGCGCCGTTGGGGCCGATGTAACCGAAGATCTTGCCCTTCGGCACCGTCAGGGTCAGTCCGGAAAGGCCGCGGCCGCCGCCGTAGCTGCGCGTCAGGTTTTCTGTACGAATCATGTCGGTGAGGATCCGGAAGGTTGTCGGCCGCCACGCGGGACGGAATCGGTACAAATTTCTAATGTAATGCCGTCCGTCGCCGCTGCCCAACCCAAAGGTGATGCGGATGTAAGGGGTCACTGAGTGGGGGGTACGCTTGAGTGAACGACTTTTATTTTGCGTGGGCTTGTATTTTT
>CAIXUF010000317.1 GCA_903922535.1 Candidatus Hydrogenedentota bacterium | reverse complement strand
GCTGGTAGATGCCATCCATCCGCTCACTGGAGCGCTGTGATTCCGGTGATTCGGGCGCTTCCTCAGCCACGGCACGGTACTCGGCCAACGCCCCATCCTTGTCCCCGGCCGCTTCAAGCGCCTCGCCCAATGCCACGCGGTGGCGCAGGTCCGTCGGCGACAGTTCTCGTGCGCGTTTCGCCAGCGCCAGCGCGCCCGCGCTGTCACTGGCCGAAGCGCGGGCTTTCGCCGCATGACCGCAGCCTTCCGCGGCCAGACTGGCAAGGCCGGGCAGGGCGCGCGCTGCCTCGTCCACCATCTGCAGCCCCTCCTCCACCTTGCCCTTGGCCGCGATGATCGCGCCCAGCCTTAGCTTGGAATCCTGTCCTTCGGGACGCAGCCGAAGGGCCTCCCGGTATGCCGCCTCCGCCCCGGACGGGTCGCCCGAATCCTCCAGAGCCATGCCCAGATGCAGTTGCGGCATGGCGGCATCGGGGTGATTTTGCACCAGAACTTTCCACTCTGCCACACGGGCGGCAGGATCATTGCGCCGTCGATAGATGCCGTCCATGCGATCGCCCGAATGCAGTGATTCCGGTGATGCAGGCGCTTCCTCAACGACGGTGAGGTATTCCGCCAAAGCACCATTATCGTCTCCGGCCGCCTCTAGCGACTCGCCGAGCGCCGCGCGATACTTTAGGTTGGTGGGTGACAGGATACATGCCTGCCGCAGCAGTGCCCGGGATCCCATAACGTCACCTGCGGCAGCACGCGCTTGTGCGGCGGTGCCGCATGCCGAGGCGGCGGCTTTCGCCATCTCCTCCCCACCGTGGGCGGTCAACGCTGTAATCGTGCACAGTCCATCTTCAATTGCTCCTTTTGCTGCGACCAGCCCGGCCAGCCGAATTTTCGTTTCCCCGTTTTCCGGATACCTGCAAAGAAGCTTCTGATACGTCGTTTTCGCCTTGGCCCAATCTCCCGCGTCCTCAAGCGCCATGCCAAGGTGAAATGCCGGAGTGAACGCCGCCGGATGCGCCTCGCTGAGGCGTTTCCATTCCGACACCCGGCTCGCGGTGTCACCGAGCTTCTGATAGACCGCGTTAATGCATACGGCGGCATAGGCGGATTCGGGTGAAATGTCGGCGGCATACCGGTACTGTTCCATGGCGCCATTGTAGTCGCCCGCCGATTCCAGTGCCCCGCCGCAAAGCATGCGGTACGTGCAGTCATTGGGGCTGCAGGCCACCGCCATTCTGTACAGATCGGCAGCGCACTTGACGTCACCGGACTTCAGTCGGGGTTTGGCCAGATCGGAACATTCCTTGGCGGCCGCCTCCGCGGCCCCGACCTCCTTTTGAACCATCTCGTCTACGAGAGCCAGTCCCGAATCTGTTTCGCCCAGCATTACACGCACGATGCCCAAGCGGAGTTTGGCTGAGGTGTCGGTACCGTTGATTTGCAGGACTCTGGCATAGGCATCGGCGGCTTTGTCCAAGTTGCCCGGTTTTTCTCTGGCCATGCCCAAATGATACCAGGCCAGGGAGGATTGCGGATTCTCGGACACTATGGACTCCCATTGTTCTATTAACAGAGCTGCCCCCCCCATCTTTTCTGAGATCACATCGATACGCCGGGCAGCGTCGATCGCGTACAGGGCGCTGGACAGCATTCTCCGGCATGTCTTGAGAGCCAAGTCGGGATTCTCCCGCACCACCTTGTCCATGATAGCCGCATGGTTGTACGCCGAGTTGCCCGGTGCGAGGCAAACGGGGCACGCAGTGACAGGCAGGGAAGGTTGTTGTGCCCCCAGTGAAAGGGTCTCGCGCCAGGCCAGATATTCGGCCAGCACATCGTCCTCGCCAACAAAGCGTTTACAGACCATGCGGGCGCGTTGGCGGTATGTTTGCCCAACTTGCGGGCTGCGAACTATGAACTGCCAGTCCCACGCGGCCACGGTTGGGTCCTCTCCCCAGTTCCATACCGCAAAACGGGTGGTCATGGGGTCGTCAAACATCATGATGAACGCCGTGGTGTCATCTGTCGTGTTTGAATCCATGTCGGTGTCGCGCAGGCCGTAGTAGAAAGGAAGCGTGAACCGAACGTCACCGGTAACACCGACGTTGAACCATTCAGAACCGTCATCGTGGCTGAGATCCGGTTGCCCCGCTCCGGCCACGGTACCACTCGTTCCCGTCTTCCCGAAAGACACCCACCTTTCACCGCCGCCATCCGTGCCGCGGAAATAGATGGCGCGAGCCCGAACCATCTGCATATAGGACGCCCACATGAACAATAGCCAGCCTTTTGGCGCCTCGTCCTTTCGGGGGGTCGCCTCGAAGTCCATGTCAATGGCATTGTTTCCAGAAAAGGTGTAGCGCATCCGGCAGTCGATGCTCCACGAAGACGTCGCCGCAGGCCAGCAGACTTCCACGCTTGAGGGCGACAGCACGCGAATCTGCATGGCATCCGTCCTGGGCGTGTTCTGCGAGCGGTACATGTCGGCCGCTGCGCCGTTCAGGATGTGCTCGAAGTTCAGGTTAGGCCGGGCGAAGACGGGGAAGCACGGGTTGTCGGCGGTGACGAGATGCGTGATGCCCGCGCCAACCCCCTGTCTGCTCCGGTTCACGGAAAACCAGCCATGCATGTGGCCCGAGCCCAGAAACGTTTGCAGGGCACCTTCTCCGGGCGCATCAAACACCGGTGGTGAGTCTTCGGAAGGAGAGACGGCACCGTCAAAAGCCGCCGTCACACGCTTTGCCCCGTCCATCTGCACGGACAGCAAACGGCCCGTCCCTGAGACATCGCCGGACCATAACGGCCCGTGATCCGGGTTCGCGCAGCTGCGCCCCTGAAGCAGGACTATGTCGTCTTTCGGGATGTCGTGCCTGCCGGGCGGAGGGTATATGGAGCCTGCAGCTGTGCCTGGACCGGGAATGGACAGGTCCAGCGTTGCGATATTGTCGAGTATTTCCTTGCCCGAAGCAGGCTGTGCCTCTTGGGCAAGACCGGTCAGGCAAAAGGCACAAACCAAAACGGACAGACCACCAATAGGAAATCGACAGGCAAGAGTCATGGCTGCCCAATCTCCGATCGTCGAATTCGGCGAAACAGATCCGATTGCACTTCTGCCAGGGCATTGCGCGACAGCGCCTCCCGGTAGGCTGATTCTGCACCCAGTTTGTCTCCCGAGGCTTCCAGCGCCATACCCAGATGGATACGGGGAACTGCCGCGCCTGGATGGGTCTCCGCCATGCGCCGCCACGCATCTACGCGTGCGGCCTTGTCGCCCCGCTTTTCCAGGATGGCATCCATGCGTGCCGATGATTTTGGGGATTCCGGCGCTTGTTCCACCACGGCGCGGTATTCGTCCAGCGCCCCGTCGTCGTCTCCGGCGGCCTCAAGCGCCCCGCCCAGGGCCACGCGATACCGCAGGTCCGACGGCGACAGGCTTCGCGCGCGTTTCGCCAGCGCCAGTGCGCCCGCACCGTCTCCGGCGGAACCGCGGGCCTTCGCCGCCCGGTCACAACCCTCCGCGGCGGAACCGGCGAGACTTGGCATGGCGCGCACCGCTTCGTCCAGCATGCGCAATCCTTCCTCCACACCGCCCTTGGCCGCGACAAGAACACCGAGCCTCAGCTTCGGATTCTGTCCTTCGGGACTCAGCCGCAGCGCCTCCCGGTATGCCGCCTCCGCCCCGGACGTGTCGCCCGAATCCTCCAGGGCCATGCCCAGATACAGGTGAAGCATGGCGGCGTCGGGGTGATTCTGCACCAGGTCTTTCCAGGCTGCCACACGGGCGGCCGCGCCGCCGCGTTGCTGGCAGATGCCATCCATCCGCTCACTGGAGCGCTGGGACTCCGGTGATTCGGGCGCTTCCTCAGCCACGGCACGGTACTCGGCCAACGCTCCATCCTCGTTCCCGGCCGCTTCAAGCGCCTCGCCCAATGCCACGCGGTGGCGCAGGTCCTTGGGTGACAGGTCACGCGCACGGCGGAGCAAGGTTATCGCGCCTGGCAGGTCGTTGCCGGCAATGCGGACTTTTGCCCCATGGCCGCAGCCTTCCGCGGCCAGATTGGCAAGGCCGGGCATGGCGCGCACGGCCTCGTCCATCAGCCGCAGTCCCTCCTCCACCCTGCCCCCGGCCGCGATGATCGCGCCCAGCCTCACCTTGGGATCCTGTCCTTCGGGACGCCGCCGAAGGGCCTCCCGGTATGCCGCCTCCGCCCCGGCGCTATCGCCCGAATCTTCCAGAGCCATGCCCAGATGCAGTTGCGGCACGGCGGCGTCGGGGTGATTTTGCGTTAGGCCTTTCCATTCTGCCACGCGGGCGGCAGGATCATTGCGCTGCCCGCAGATGGCGTCAATCCGGTTGCTGGAATGGATCGACTCGGGCAGATCCGCCACCACGGCGCGGTATTCGCCCAGTGCCCCATTATCGTCCCCGGCGGCATCAAGCGCCTCGCCCAACGCCTCGCGGTAGCGCAGATCCGACGGCGACAGGCTTCGGGCGCGTTTCGTCAGTGCCAATGCGCCCGCGGCATCACCGGCCGAAGCGCGGACTTTCGCCGCCCGCCCGCAGCCTTCCGCGGCGGAACCGGCAAGGTCGGGCATGATGCCCACCGCCTCGTCGAGCAGCCGCAGTCCCTCCTCCACATTGCCGCCAGCCGCGATGATCGCGCCCAGCCTCAGCTTCGGATCCTGCCAGTCGGGGCGCAGCCGGATAGCTTCCCGGTATGCCGCCTCCGCCCCGGCACTATTGCCCGAATTTTCCAAAGCCATGCCCAGATGCAGTTGCAGCACGGAGGCGTCGGGGTGGGCCTGCGCCAAATCCCTCCACTCCGCCACGCGGCCGGCAGTGTCGTTGCGCCGCTTATACACGGCATCTATCCGCTCACTGGAATGCGGTGTTTCCGATGATTCGGGCGCTTCCGAAACCAGGGCGCGGTACTCCGTCAACGCCCCGTCATCGTCCCCGGCCGCTTCAAGGGTCTCGCCCAGGGCGGCGCGATACCGCAAATCCTTGGGTGCAAGGCTGTGCGCCCGGCGGAGCAGGGTTAGCGCGCCCGGCAGGTCACCGGCGGCAACACGGGCTGTCGCCGCCTGGGAGCAACCGTTCGCAACGGAACCAGCCAGGTCTGGCAGGTCGCGCACCGCCTCGTCCATCAGCCGCAGCCCCTCCTCCACACCGCCTCCGGCCGCGATGGCTGCGTCCAGCCGCACTTTCGGGTCCTGCCATTCGGGACGAAGCCGCGCTGCCTCCCGGTATGCGGCCTCCGCCCCGGGATTATCACCCGAATCCTCCAAGGCCATGCCCAAATGGAGTTGCGGCACGGCGGCGTCGGGGTGACATTTCACCAGGCTTCTCCACTCCGCAACGCGGGCGTCATTATCATTGCGCCGTTTGTAAACGGCCTCTATTCGCTCACTGAACTGCGGGATTTCCGGTGCGCAGGGTGTCTTGGCAATCACGGCACGGTACTCGGCCAGCGCCCCGGAATCATCCCCGACGGCTTCAAGCGCCCCGCCCAACGCCTCGTTGTACCGCAGATCTTCGGGCGAAAGGCCGCGTGCCTTGCGGAGCAGGGTCAGCGCGCCGGGCAAATCACCGGCGGC
Source organism: Candidatus Hydrogenedentota bacterium (assembly GCA_903922535.1). The sequence goes on along the minus strand of CAIXUF010000317.1, from coordinate 14,468 downwards.
AACGCGGGCTTTCGCTGCGTCTGCGCAGATGGTTCCCGCCCGCTGCGCGTATTCCGCATCCTCGCGCACGACCCCATCCAACAGCGCCAACCCGTCCTCCAGGCCGTTCTGATGGAGTTTCACGCCCCCCATGTCCTGTCGTCAATCCCTGTCGTTTGTGTCTCTGTCCAGCCCGCGCTGAAATGCCTCTTCCGCCTTTCCAATTTCGCCCTTGCGCAACAGGACCCTGCCAAGACGGTCCCAGGCAAGCGCGCCGTGGCTGTCCTGCGCCGCAATGGACTCCCACTCCGCGGCAAGACCGTCCAGATTCCCTGCCGTGTCGAAAAGAGCGTCCAAGCGTTCGGCTGCCAGCGCTTGGTAGACCGGCAACCCCAACAGGCGGCGATAGGCGCCCAGAGCATGCGCGGAATCCGGCTGAACCGCCTTGTCCGCCTGCACCACAAGGTTGCGTCCGTCTTCGCCGGGGGACCAGAACGTTGGAAAGGTTTGGAGCGGCGCGGCGTCCGTGCCCTTCGCCAGTACCGCAGTGCCGCTCCATGAGCGGTATTCGGCCATCACATCGTCCTGCCCCTGGAAGCGCTTGCACACCATGCGGGCACGGTGGCGGTATGTTCTGCCCACTTCGGGCGAGCGCACCACGTACTGCCAGTCCCAGGCGCTTGCGTGGGGATTGTCACCCCAATTCCAGACGGCGAACCGGGTGTCTTCCGGGTGGTCAAACATCATGATAAAGGCCAGGGCATCGTCCGTCGTTTCCCAGTCCTGATCACCGTCCAGCAATCCATAATAGACCGGTTTCGTGAACTGGAGATTGGGCACGGTGCAAAGATTAAGGGCCGCACCGCCCTTCTCCCAAGTCAGCCCGGCCTGGCCGGTTCCCGCGATGGCACGGGCTTCGGACGGGCTGTCCCCGAATTCCATCCAGCCCTCCACCCCGTCGCGAACCCCAGGGAAGTGGATGCTTCTGGCAAGGGCGGTGTGCATGTAGGAGGCCCACATGAACATGAGGTAACCCCGGGGGGCCTCGTCCGCGCGGGGCGTGACTTCGAACTCCATGTCGATGGTGTTTTGCCCTGAGAAGGCGTAGCGCATGACGCAGTCCAGTTTCCACGAGGAGGTTTTCGCCGGCCACCGAATCTCCACACAGGCGGGCGAAAGAACACGCACTTCCATGGGATCGCTTCTCGGGGTGTTCTGCGCCCGTCCTTCATCGGCCGCGGCGCCGTTCACGATGTGCTCAAAATTCAGATTGGGCCTTACAAAGACGGGTGCATAGGGATAGTCCCTGCTGACCATATGGGTAATGCCAGCGCCAACACCGCGCTCTGAACGGTTTGCCGAGAACCATCCGTACAGGCTGCCCGATCCAAGAAAGGTGTGCAGCGCGCCCATGTCGGGTGCCGCGAAAACATCCTGTCCGCCGGAGGACACGCACCCGTCCCTGAACTCCGCCGCCACCCGCTTCGCATTGTCCATGAGCACCGGCATTGCGAAGGATGGACCGTCCGTGACGTCCCCGGACCAAATAGGTGGACAATCAGGCACCCCCTTCCGGCGCCCCTGCAGCACCACCACATCCCCCTGGGGAATCTGGCGGGTGCCCGGCGGCGGACAGACAATGATCCCGGGGGAATCAGACGGCTCGGCAACCATTTCAAGCGATACCGGTTTCTGCGGCTGTGCCCGGTCTTGCTGTGGCGGCGGCGCATCTGCGTTTGCTGTGATCGCACTGACGCCAAAGGCCAGCCCGAATAAAAGAGTTATGATTGTTGTCGGCGTTCTCATGGCCTTCTTGATTCCAGTGCTTCTGCACGAACAAGAGGCGGGCTGTCGACAGCAGGCATTCTGTCCGGCGAAAGCGCCTGCCGGTCCGCCGCACAATGGGAAAGAAGGCAGCCTGCCAGACCGGCGCAAACGCGGTCATGGGGGCCGCTCTTGTGGTCCACAAAGACTCCGCGCTCCTCCGGCACTGTCATATAGGGCCAGAGTGGAAACTCCTCCGCGTTGGTCACACGATAGAGCCCGTGGATCGCGGCGCGGCGGCCCTTTTCCACCTCAACCCCCACAAATCTTCCCCGGGCCGCACCGGCGCCGTCGGGCCACACGGTCTGGTAAACGGGAAAAAAGAAACGCACGCGGCACGGGTGGCCGGGATAGTCTATATGGGGTTGCATCCTCTGGGTAAAGTCCACGACGTTGGGACAGTCATACAGGGCACGCAGCCTAATTGGACGCCCGTCGCAGTCCATGTCCAACACGAGATATTCACCGCAGGTCTCAAACGCATCAAGCGTGTCTGTCGCTGCCAGTGCGGGAAGGGTGCTGTCCGGACGCAGCAGTGTCTCATACGCTCCGATTTCCTCCCGAACCGGCACAGGTTCAAGTTTCGCCTGTTCATATTTGGAGAAGAGCCGCGACACAGTAGCTGTCTGGACCTGCCACAAACCGGCAAGGATCAACGCCAGCCCCGATGCCAGCGCCAGCGGGAGCAGCAGCGCCCCCGCCAGCCGACGGCGCACGGTCCGCCCCGATGTGTCCCCCAGGAAAGGTCTTTTTCGACGCGCAACCCGCCAAAGGACGCGCCCGGTCCATGCCGCCAGAGCGGCCGCGACCCAGTAGGGCACGAAAACAAGATGAAAGAAGTGGCGAAATTCAAAGAGCAGTCCGGGTAGGGCGGCAAAATAGACCAGCAGCAGCGCCGCGCCAACAGCCGCGCGCAGGTCATAAAACGCAAACACAAGCAGTCCGGCGGCCAGATACCAGAAGCCCCAAGCGGCGAAATGCTCAGCCAATCGACGGTGAATGGGAGAGAAACGGGCAATGGCCGCCTGATTCGGACTGGTGGCCGACGCTGTCTCCCCGAGCGAAATGGCGGGTATCTTCGGCAGCATCAACGCCGCCGCCATGCCCCGGGAAAAGATGTCCGCAGGGTATTCGCGGACCAATTCGCGAAACCAGCGGTTGCCCATCCGGCCATGTTCCGCGGAAAAGTGCCCCGGCATGGGCTCGTGGTTGCCCTGACGGCGCGCAAAGGCGTTGACCACCGCGAAATCGAAAACATCAGCGTATTCATAGTGCATGGTGTAGGAGGCGCCGCCAAAATCCATCCGGTTTTCCGCAAGTTCTGAGGCCCCCTGCACCATCGCCTGTGCCGAAGCGGACCCATGATCCTGAAGGCTTCCCGAAATGGGCACCCATCCGGTCAGGCCGAAAGCGGCCATCGCACAGGCTGCCGCCAGGATCCGCCAGCGAAAGGCGTGCGTCCCGGAAACCCGCGAAAACAGGAGGATCACGGCCAGCGCCGCCGGGATGCAGATGAGCAGATCCTGCCGAAACCCATACCCCACCCCCGCAACCACGCCCGCCATGACCGACCATTTCAGCAGGGAGCGGCGTGTCTGCCGCCGCGTGAGAAGCACCGCCACGACAAGGAAAGCCCCGAGCATGAACGGCGCCTTGCTGAAATCACGCAGCGACGGGCAGGAATAGAGATAGGCGGGGGAGGTGGACAGAAACAGAACCATGAGCACCGACATTGCGCGGCCCATGGCCAGCCTGAACAGCCCGTACAGCACGGCCATGAGCACCGCATAAAAAACAGCGCAGAGAACGTTCACGGACCGTGTGGAAATGCCCAGCAGACGCCAAGCCCAGCCGATGGCGTACATGAGGTGGCAGTGCATGAGTTCGTAGGAATTACGAAGCGGTTCGGTGCCTATGTCCGATGGGACGCTGGAAGGACACAATGAGATTGCCGTTCCGCGGTAGAAATCGTCGAGAGCCGGAAGCGGCCCCGAATCCGGGTTTCGCAGGCCGTGACCCAACGCGAACATTACGGGTGCCCGAAAGGCGGACATGACAACTCTGAACCGTCCCTCTATCTGGTCGCCAAGGGGGGCAAGGGCTGTTTGAAAAGCCAGCAGGCCCCCCAGCACCGCGACCAGCATGATGCAGACCGTCTCAAGCTGGAGGTGCCGCCTCGGCCGGTCGGGGTTCGGCGGCTCTTTTTGCTGCGCGATATGATCACCAGCAGTCATGACTTGTCACTCGCGGCGCCGTTGAACTGCTGCAAAACCCCGCGCACTTCCGTGTTGCCGGGGTCGCACTGCAACGCCTTCTCCCAGGCCGTGCGCGCAGCCGCCGGATCTCCGGACGCGGCGTGCGCACGGCCCAGGTGCTCCCAGGCAATGGCGTTTCCGGGCTCTTCCCCCGCCACCGACTTCCAGAATACAACTCGACCGGCGCTGTCGTTGGTGCTCTTGAAAAGGGCGTCAATCTGGGTTGCGGCCATGAGACGCAACAAGGCGATACGCAGCGCCTGACGGTACAGGAGTAGCGCGCGGGCCGGGTCTTGGGCGCACAGCGCGTCTCCCAGGGCCACGGGGTCCTGCTTGTCCTCGCCCGGAGACAGGATGACGGGAAACTTTTCCAGAGGGAGGGCGGTTTCGACGTCTTTGCCGTCCAGCCGCGCCCGCCATGCATGGTATTCCGCCAGCACGTCTTCCTGTCCCGCAAACGGTTTCAGGACCAGGCGGGAGCGGTGTCGGCAGGTTTTCCCCACCTCGGGCGCACGGAGCACATACTGCCAGTCCCAGGCGCTCGCATAGGGATTGTCCCCCCAGTTCCAAATGGCAAACCGGGTCGTGGCCGCGTCGTCAAACATCATGATAAACGCCATCGCGTCTTCCGCCGTTTCCATGTTCTGATCCCCGTCGACAAGCCCATAGTAGACCGGCTCCGTGAATTGCACCCCCTCGACCGTGTGAATGTTGCCGAGCTTCATACCGTCGGCATTGGGATCACCGTCCAAGGCGGCCTGGCCCCTGCCGGCCACCGTCCCACTTTCCCCCTCGTTGCCAAAGGACACCCATCCCTCCGCGCCATCCCGCACGCCGGGGAAATGGATCATCCGCTCCCGGGCCATGCGCATGTAGGAGGCCCACATGAAGACCAGGTATCCGCGCGGGGCCTCGTTCCTGCGCGGCGTGACCTCGAACTCCATGTCCACCGCGTTGCGCCCCACGAATGAATAGCGCATTGCGCAGTCCAGTTTCCATGATGAACTTTCCGCCGGCCACCGCACCTCAACGCAGGAAGGGGAAAGCACGCGAACCTGCATCGGATCGGTTCTTGGGGTGTCCACCGCCCGCCAGGCATCCTGGGCGGCGCCGTTGATGATGTGCTCGAAATTCAGATTGGGCCGGTTGAACACGGAATAGAACGGTTCGTCGGCGCTGACCAGCGTGACCATGCCCGCCCCCAAATGCTCGTCTCGGCGGTTGGCCAGGAACCATCCATACGTGTCTCCGGAACCGAGCAGGGTTTGCAACGCCGCGGTTTGGGGTGCCGCATACGGCGCCTCCGGCGCGGAAGCCGCGGCGCATGGCCCGTCGAACGCCACCGCCACGCGGCTGGGGCCGTCCACAAGCACCGGAACAGACACCGCGTTTCCGTTTGCGGCGCCAGACCACAGCGGCGGGCATTGCGGACGGGTCCTGTCGTACGCATGAAGCACCATGCTGTCGCCCCTGCACATTTTGTACACACCGGGCGGCGGACAAACAATGTTTTTGTCAGCCGCATTGGATGGACCGGCGACTTCGAGCGTTACCCATTCGACGGGTCTCTCTTTGACCACGGTCCCGTTGTTCCCGACTTTGGCGTCAGCCCTGTTGTCCCCACCCTTCATTTCTGTTCCATCGTTTCCGCGGGAGCATCCGAATGCGCAAAGTGGCACCACGGCCAGTGCCAAAAGGGAAAGTGCGCGTGTGATCAAGAAGTTCATGGCGCACCGCATTCTTTGTTCTTGATGCGATGGAACAGGGTCGAATCTGTGTCCACTGCCGCGTTGCGCGACAGCGCTCCGCAATAGGCCGTTTCCGCGCCTCCCAGATCACCGTTGGCTTCAAGCGCGAGCCCCAAATGAAGCCGCGGCCATGCCGCATCGGGGTGGATTTCCACCATGTGCCGCCATTCGGCAACAAGGCCGGAGATGTCCTTGCGCCGCTGATAAACGGCATCGATTCGTTCGCTGCAATGGGGGGATTCAGGCACTTCATCAAGCACGGCGCGGTACTCGCCCAGCGCCCCGTCGTCATCCCCGGCGGCCTCAAGCGCCTCGCCCACGGCCACGCAATAGCGCAGATCCGTCGGCGACAGGCTTCGCGCACGCCGGAGCAGGGTCAGCGCGCCTGCTGTGTCACCGGACGAACCACGAACTTTCGCCGCCCGGTCGCAGCCTGCCGCTGCGGGACCGGCCAGGTCGGGCATGGCAGCCACCGCTTCGTCCAACAGCCGCAGTCCTTCCTCCGTTTTACCCTTGGCCGCGATGATCACACCCAGTCTCACTTTCGGCTCCGGGCGTTCAGGACGCAATCGCATGGCCTCCCGGTATGCCGCCTCCGCGCCCGCGTCATCGCCCGAATCCTCAAGGGCCATGCCCAGGTGCAGTTGCGGCGTGGCCGCATCGGGATGCGCCTGTGCGAGACTTTTCCATTCGGCCACGCGGGCACCGGGATCGTTGCGTCGCTGATAAATGGCATCCATGCGATCGCTTGAATGCGGGGACTCCGGCACCCCCAGCACCACTGCGCGGTATTCTGACAGCGCCTCGGCGTCATTTTCGGCGGCTTCAAGGGTCTCACCCAGCGCAACACGATAACCCAGATCCGAAGGCAAAAGGTTGCGCGCCCGGCGGAGCAGGGTTAGCGCACCGGGCAGGTCGCCGGCGACGACACGAGTCTTTGCTGCCCGGCCACAGGCCTCCGCAGCGGCCCCGGCAAGGTCAGGCATGGCATCCACCGCCTCGTTCACCAACCGCAGCCCTTCCTCCACATTACCTTTCGCAGCGATGATCTTGCCCAGACTCAGCTTCGAATTCTGCCAGTCGGGACGCAGCCGAACAGCCTCCCGGTACGCCGCCTCCGCCCCGGAACTATTACCAGAGTCCTCCAGGGCCATGCCCAGGTGCAGTTGCTGCGTGGCCGCATCGGGATGCGCCTGTGCGAGACTCTTCCATTCGGCCACGCGGGCGCCGGGATCGTTGCGCCGCTGATAAATGGCATCCATGCGATCACTTGAATGCGGGGACTCCGGGGATTCGGGCGCCTGCATCACCACGCCCCGATACTCGACCAACGCCCCGTCGTCATCTCCGGCGGCCTCAAGCGCCCCGCCCAACGCCTCGTTGTACCGCAGATCTTCGGGCGAAAGGCTTCGCGCCTTACGGAGCAGGGTCAGCGCGCCAGGCAAATCGCCGGTGGCGACGCGGGCTTTCGCCGCGTCCGCGCAGACGGTTCCCGCCCGCTGCACGTAATCCGCATCCTCGCGCACGACCCCGTCCAACAGTGCCAACCCGGCCTCCAGATTGTTCTGAAGAACTTCCACGGTGCCCATGCCCAAACGGCATTCCCTGTCATTTGCATCCCTGTCCAGTCCGCGTTGAAATGCCTCTGCCGCCTTCCCGAGTTCGCCCGTGCGCAAACGCACCCTGCCAAGACGGTTCCAGGCGAGTGCATCGTGGCTGTCCTGCGCCGCGACGGACTCCCATTCTGCGGCAAGACCGGCAAGGTTCCCTGCCACGTCATAAAGGGCATCTATCTGATTCGCGGCCATCATCTGGTAGAACGGACTTCCCAACAGTCGGCGATAGGCAGCCAGTGCAAGCGCAGGGGCCGATTGGACCGCCTTGTTCGCAGCCACGACCGGGTTGTATCCATCATCTCCCGGAGACCAATAGGCCGGAAACGGGCGAAGCGGAGCCACCCCCGCGTTTTCCACGGGCAATATTGAGCGGTTCCAGGACCGGTATTCCGCAATCACATCGTCCCGGCCCTGAAACCTTTTATACACCATGCGCGCGCGGTGGTGGTACGTCCTGCCCACCTCGGGCGAACGCACCACATACTGCCAATCCCACGCGCTTGAATGGGGATCGTCCCCCCAATTCCACACGGCAAACCGAGTGTTCTCCGGATTGTCAAACATCATGATGACGGCCATGGTGTCGTCCATGGTCTGCCAGTTCTGGTCGCCATCCACCAGCCCGTAATAGACAGGCTCCGAAAAACGGAGTTCCTCCTCTGTGCGGAGATTCAACACAGCGGCATCCTTTTCCCATTTCAGCCCAGTCTGACCGACACCGGCAACGGCCCCCCCGTTTGACTCGCCGCCTCCAAATTCCATCCAGCCCTCCACCCCGTCGCGAACAGCAGGAAAAGAGATGGTTCGTGCACGCGCCGTGTTTATGTAGGATGCCCACATGAACACAAGATAGCCCAAGGGTGCCTCGTTTGCGCGCGGCGTGACCTCGAACTCCATATCTATGGCGTTCTGCCCGGAGAAGGCATAGCGCATGACACAGTCCAATTTCCACTTGGAGGTTTGCGCGGGCCACCGAATCTCAACACATGCGGACGAGAGGAGGCGCACCTCCATGGGGTCTGTGCGCGGGGTGTTCTGGGCACGCCACGCATCGGCCGTGCAGCCGTTCATAATGTGCTCGAAATTCAGATTCGGTCTCATGAACACGGGCGCATAGGGATATTCCCCGGAAACCATGTGGGTGATTCCCGCGCCGACATCCTGTTTTGACCGGTTTGCCGAGAACCATCCGTACAGGCTGCCCGATCCAAGGAAGGTGTGCAATGCGCCCGTGTCGGGCGCCGCGAAAACATCCTGTCCGCCGGAAGACGCGCACCCGTCCCCGAACTCCGCCGCCACCCGCTTCGTATTGTCCATGAGCACCGGCATCGCGAAGGATGGACCGCCCGTGACGTCCCCGGACCAAACGGGCGGACAATCAGGCACCCCCTTCCGGCGTGCCTGAAGCACCACCATATCCCCTTCTGGGATTTGGCGGGTACCCGGCGGCGGACAAACAACGATGTCGGTGGAGTCAGGCGGTTCGGCAACCATTTCAAGGGATACCGTTTTTTTCGGCTGTGCCCGGTCTTGCACGGGCGGTGGCGCATCCGCGTGCGCGGCCACCGCACTGACGACAATCGCGGCAAGCACAAAGAAAACCGTCTCAGGCAGGAGACGTTGTCTTGTCCGGTTGGGGGCCGGCGGTTTTTCTTGCGGCGCGAGGTTATCATTTGCAGTCATGATTGATCTCTCGCTGCGTTCTTGAGCTGCTGCCAAGGCCCGCGCACCTCCGCGTTGCCGGGGTGCCACTGCAATGCCTTCTCCCGGGTCGGCCGTTCCCCTTCCCCTTTCGGGGAAAGCAATATGCGTTTCGGTGTGCGCTCGGCGCAAGCCGCATGGACCAAGAAAAAACCTTTTGCAACGCATGCTACGCCCAAACGACCACAACAGAAAATGAACAGGAGGCGGAAAGGAGGGATAGGCGCACATCGAAACAGGAAGGAATGCCGGAACCGGTCCTGTAACAGGACGGCGGCAAACTGGGGCTCGGCATGGTTCTCACACATGGCGTTCTGTCTCGTTTCACCTTGTATTCTTGCGGTCCAATTGCATGCGCAAGGCGGATCCGCCGGGGCCATAATAACATGCGCCCCGAGTTTCCCGCCATAGAAATTGATTCCGGCAATCTGCCGGATCTTTCTTCCGTTCCGGTCATATGGGAAGATATCCGGCATTACTGCCGTATAGCCCTTGCGGGTCTCCCCGGCACACACATTCCCGAAAATGAGCATTCACGCGCTACATCGCCTTTTAATGCATGTAAAATGGGCGGAGTATAATTCTTGACTTTCCCGTTTTCGTTGCGTACACTCTAGCGAACCGGATATGGTATTCCGGTTCCGGTATTAGCATTTGGCAAAGGAGGTCGGACCGTCCTCATGGTCAAGCGGTCCGTCAACATCACCAGAGGAGGCCGCACAGTGTCCTACGTATCCGATGTCCTAGAACTGGTAATCCGCAAGAATGCGGGAGAGCCTGAATTCCATCAGGCGGTCAAAGAAGTGCTTGAGTCGCTGGCACCCGTGCTTGAGCGTCATCCCGAGTACGAGCAGAACCGCATTCTGGAGCGCCTGACCGAGCCCGAGCGCGCGCTCACCTTCCGCGTCCCCTGGCTGGACGACAAGAACCGCATCCAGGTGAACCGCGGCTTCCGCATTGAATTCAACAGCGCCATCGGCCCGTACAAGGGCGGCCTGCGCTTCCACCCGACCGTGTACATCGGCATCCTGAAGTTCCTCGCCTTCGAGCAGGTCTTCAAGAACTCGCTGACGACGCTGCCGATGGGCGGCGGCAAGGGCGGTTCGGACTTCGACCCGAAGGGCAAGTCTGACATGGAAGTGATGCGCTTCTGCCAGTCGTTCATGACCGAGCTTGCGCGCCACATCGGCCCCGACACGGACGTTCCCGCCGGTGACATCGGCGTCGGCGGCCGCGAAATCGGCTACCTGTTCGGCCAGTACAAGCGCCTGCGCAACGAGTTCACCGGCGTGCTTACCGGCAAGGCGCTCAACTGGGGCGGCTCGCTCATCCGCCCGGAAGCCACCGGCTACGGCGCGGTCTATTTCGCCCAGAACATGCTCGCCACGCGCGACGACTGCTTCAAGGGAAAAACCTGCACGGTGTCCGGTTCGGGCAACGTCGCCCAGTACACCGTTGAGAAGCTCAATGACCTCGGCGCGAAGGCCGTCACCCTTTCGGACTCCAACGGCTACATCTACGATGCCGACGGCATTGACGCCGAGAAGCTGGCGTATGTCCTGGAACTGAAGAACGTGTACCGCGGCCGCATCAGCCAGTACGTCGAGCGCTTCCCGAAGGCCAAGTACTTCGACGGCAAGCGCCCGTGGGAAGTTCCCTGCGACGCGGCGTTCCCGAGCGCCACGCAGAACGAGATCAACGGCGAGGACGCCAAGACGCTTGTGAAGAACGGGTGCAAAGTGGTGTCCGAAGGCGCGAACATGCCGACCGATCCGGACGGTGTGGATGTGTTCCTTGCGGCCGGCATTCTGTACGGCCCCGGTAAGGCGGCCAATGCGGGCGGCGTGGCCGTGTCCGGCCTTGAGATGGCGCAAAACGCCATGCACACCAACTGGACGCGCGCCGAGGTGGACCAGCGCCTGAAAGACATCATGGAGGCCATCCACACGCAGGCCAGCAACGCCGCGGCCGAGTACGGCATGCCGGGCAACTACGTTGCGGGCGCCAACATCGCCGGCTTCGTCAAGGTTGCCGACGCGATGATCGACCAGGGTCTGGTATAATCGATTCCCGGCGGCCCGGCGGAGACTGTTCCGCCGGGCCGCTTTTGCTTTGCGGGACAGCCGTCCGCGGTTGTCGGGTCAAAGCAGAGAGACAAAAAGGACCCAAGGGACGAAAGAGACGCAAGGGACAGGTTGGAATTCTCCAAACAGGCAACCTCCACAGCGCCCCTCTGTCCTTTGAGTCCCTTTTGTCCGTTGCCTTTCACAGAAACGCGGCGGCAAGGTTAGGCGGGCCGGGGTGCCTGTTCTACATTTTGTTGCAGACAGAGGAGTATGACAGTGGCCTCCACGCTTGCGCTCGGCACCGGACTTCCCGAACTGGACCACCTGCTGCGCGGTCTGATCGCCGGCGACAATCTCGTCTGGCGCGTTGACCGCGTGGGGGACTACGCCGCCTTCGTGAAGCCCTACGCCGCGTTTGGGGTTGAAGCCGGCCGGCCGGTCGTGTACTTCCGGTTTGCGCGGCATGAGCCCGTGCTGGGGGACGGAGGCGACAACGGGAGAATCGAGCGGCATGATCTTGATCCCTCCACCGGATTCGAACCCTTCCTCGACGCGGTGCACACCATCATTGAGGGCACCCCCCGGGGCGCCTATTACGTGTTCGACTCGCTGTCGGAACTGGCGGCGGTCTGGTACAGCGACCAGATGCTGTGCAACTTCTTCATGCTCACCTGCCCCTACCTGTACGACCGGGGCGACATCGCCTATTTCGGGCTCATGCGCGACCGCCATTCCAACGAGGCAGTGCTGCCCATCCGCGAGACCTGCCAGATCATGATTGACGTGCATGCGTCGGGCGGCGCGGTCTACCTGCGTCCCATCAAGACCCAGCAGCGCTACTCGCCGACCATGCACATGCTGCACCGGTGGGAGGGGGACCGGCCCGAGGCCATCACCGCCAGCCACACCATCGCGCAGGTGCTGCGGCCCGCGCCGCCCTCGGCCATCGGCTGCGCGGTGCGGCCCATCGACGCGTGGAACCGGGCCTTCTTGCAGGTGCAGGACCTGCTGCTCGGCCCGCCCGAACTGCTGAACTCCGAGATGGCACAGCATTTGTTCGAGAGCCTGCTGCGCATGGTCGTGTCGCGCGAGGAGCGCGTGCTGCAACTGGCGCGCCGCTATTTCACGCTGGCCGACCTGCTCGACATCGGCCGCCGCGTGATAGGCACCGGCCTGATCGGCGGCAAGTCCGTGGGCATGCTGCTCGCGCACGCCATCCTGAGGCGTGACGGGGGGCACTGGGCCGGCCTGCTCGAACTGCACGACAGCTTCTACATCGGGTCGGACCTGTTCTACACCTACCTTGTGCGCAACGGCTGCTGGTGGATACGGCGGCGGCAAAAAACGGCCCAGGACGTCATCGAGGGCGCCGAACAGGTGCGCCGCCGCATCCTCACGGGAAAGTTTTCCAAGGAGGCCGAGGACGAACTGGCGCGCATGCTGGACTACTTCGGCTGCTCACCCATCATTGTGCGGTCCAGCTCGCTGCTGGAGGACAACTTCGGCAACTCCTTCGCAGGCAAGTACGAGAGCGTGTTCTGCGCGAACCAGGGCTCCTTTGAGCAGCGCATGGAGGACTTCAAGTCGGCCGTGCGCACCGTGTACGCCAGCGCGATGAGCGAGGCGGCGCTGGCCTACCGAAAGCGCCACGGCCTGCTCGACCGCGAAGAGCAGATGGCGCTGCTCGTGCAGCGCGTGTCGGGCGCCCAGCACGGCGACCTCTATTTTCCCGACGTGGCGGGCGTGGGCTTTTCCTTCAACCCCTATGTCTGGAGTCAGGACATCGACCCTAACGCCGGCCTGCTGCGGCTGGTCTTCGGTCTCGGCACGCGGGCAGTGGACCGCTCTGACGACGATTATACGCGCATCATCGCACTCAACGCGCCCGACAAGACCCCCGAGAGCGGTCGTGCCGGCGGCCGCCGGTACAGCCAGCGCAAGGTGGACATAATCGATCTGGACGCCAACCAGCTCGTCAGCCGCGACTTCAATGACATTGCCACGCGCTGCGGCGGCGCGGTCGGCGATCCTTCCGTCGCCTTGCTGGGCCGGCGCGACCCCGACATGGAACGGGCCGCACGGGAACGGGGCGTGAGCGCACCCGTCCCCCTGCTTATCAATTTTGACCGGATCATCTCGGGCACCCCCTTTGTGGAGGACATGCGCGCCGCGCTGCGCATCCTTCAGGAGGCGTACGACTATCCTGTCGATGTCGAGTTCACGGCCAACTTCACGCCCGACGGCGGCTACCGCGTCAACGTGGTGCAGTGCCGCCCCCTCCAGGTGCGCGGCGACGCCGTGGCCGCGCCGCTCCCCGAAAACGTGGCGGACGCAGACATCATCCTGCGCTCCGCGGGCCCGGTCATTGGTCAAAGCCGGTCGGATGTTGTGGACCTGTTCATCTATGTCGTGCCGGAGGTTTACGGCAAAACACCCATCGCGGACCGCTACCGCATCGCGCGGCTCATTGGGCGCATTGCGCATCATGAGCCACTGCAAAAAGTGGGGCGCATCATGCTTTTGGGGCCCGGCCGATGGGGCACCACCTCCCCCGAACTGGGCGTGCCCGTGTCTTTTGCCGAAATCAATCCGGTGTCGGTGCTGTGCGAGATTGTGGCCATGCGCGAGGATCTCGTGCCCGATGTCTCTCTGGGCACCCACTTCTTCAGCGAACTGGTCGAAATGGACATGCTCTATCTGGCTGTGTTTCCCGACCAGCCCGAAACAGTGATCAACGGCGACTTCTTTATGTCTGCGCCCAATCTGCTGGGCGAGATGCTGCCCGAAGCGGCAGTCTTTTCGGACACCATACGGGTGGTGCGGGCGCGTGACGCCGCTCCGGGTCAGCGGGTAAGGCTGCATGCGGACGTGCTGCGCCAGCACGTTTTGTGCTTCCGCGACAGCGTCCTGGGGGCGCCACAGGAATAGCGCCGTCTTTCGCGAATGTTTCCCAGACAGTTGAATTTCGGAGTATTAATATTCACGGCGGACGGTGAAAAAAAAGGGAACTTGGTCCGGCGGATGGGGATAGAATATGATGGCAGGCGGGCACATAGAATGATTAATTCACGTAACCTGCGTTCAGTGCGTGAGATAATGACAATTGAAGTTTTGCTCCGAGAAGGGAAAACTGTGAGGATTTTCGGAAAACAAGTGACATAAGTCTTGCGAATGTGCGCAATATGTGGTAAAATTTTCAACAGTTGGGGGTGCGGGTGGACAAAGGCGTAGAGTACTTATTGTTGGAAAAAGGTGTTGAAAACGCTTGACTTTGCGTTC
>CAIXUF010000316.1 GCA_903922535.1 Candidatus Hydrogenedentota bacterium | reverse complement strand
TGTTAGAGCGCCCGCTCGTCGAACAACAGTCCGGCGCAGCCATTCAGGCGATCGCCGAAAGCCTGACCGAGAGCCTGATGCCCGATTCATGGGTTTGATGGCAGGCGGCCGATTACTGGCGTGCGACGGCCTTCTGCCAGAGCGGGGAGGGGGGCACGTCGTTGGGGCGGCAGATGATGATGCCCGCGTTGCTGGAGCGTGGCCCCACGGTGTGGGAACGGCTGGGCTATCTGGCGCGGGTGTGGCGTCGGCGGGTGGAGGTGGAATACCGGAATTTCCAAGCGTATATGATCGACCACGGGTGCCCGTACGTTCGGGCACGACGGGGTGGTGCACGCGCCCGAAGGGACGACGCAGGAAGGCGCGCTGCCGTGAGTGCTGGGACTGGGTTGATGCGCGGCACGGGGTGGGAACCGGACACGGTGTGGGCGCTTTCCGTGGGCGAGGCCGAGTGGTACCTGGCCGGGGTGTTCCTGCACCGGGGCGTGGACGTGGGACTCAAAACCGGGATGGATGAGCGCATGGAGGAGATGCTGAGGAAGCGGAAGAAGAGAGAGGAAGAGTTGTCGGTTGTCTGTAAGAGAACAGAGCGAAGCCACGGACAACGGACAACCGACAACTCTCCCGCCTGAACCCTTGTGTAAGGGTGGAGCCAGAGGTCGGAGGACGGAGTGCGGAAGAATTGTCTTTCGGAAATGCCGCGGGGTTGATTGAAAGGGATTGTCTTACGCCGCTTTACGGCGGCGGCGGATGAAGTCTGGACTTCCGGGAGACCGTTCTATCTGGAACAGTCTCTGTGTGTTTGATCCGATCAAACACACAGAGGCATAATACCACTGTTGGCAGAAAATTCACCCAATGCAAAACCCCCAGGAGAAAATTATCGGACTGAGTTGGAGACGCGTAGTAATTGCTCTCTTGGCCTTTGCAATCGTTACTACGTATTTGATCTTCAACAGGCTCAACCAACATCCCATTGACAAGGATTCACATGGACCGCTTGGAAGCTACCGGATCGATCCTAATCTTCCACGTCTTGATATTGACGTGATGGCTGATTCTCGAATTATCGTTGATGGCCGCCCCACCTCACTCCAAGAGGTCCGCGCTCTTCTGACCGATGCGAAGAAGAACGGTCGAGCTGTTAGTGTCTGCAAAATGTCCACTGACGCGTCAGACGAATCGAATCAACAAGGATTTGATGCCCTCATTTTTGACGTCGGTATCGTCACCCAGCTTAGATTCAAACCAATAGCCGAACAACCAGGCCCAGCTCAACCTGCAACCCAGCCCGCTGACGAAGATCCTGTGAAAGATCAACCCGCAACCCCCACGTCGAAGGATGCCCCCCGGTAGCCGGATGGCAGGCCCTTGGCGTTCTGCAAAAACATGAATACTGAACGTTCTGCCACTTTCCGTTTTCGAACGATTCTATCGGTTTTTATCGCAGGGCTGATTCTTAGTGGCGTTACCGCTTTCCCGTTATTGGCGGAAATGCGTTTTGCGGTTCGATTGCTCGGACTGAGCGAAGCGTCTTCGGCCACCG
>CAIXUF010000315.1 GCA_903922535.1 Candidatus Hydrogenedentota bacterium | reverse complement strand
CCGAAAATATCCGACGGGGCGCAAAGTCACCGATGAGGAGATGACGACGGTTCTCCTTACGCCTCATGCCTTCCATGGCGAGTGGAACTATGTCATTCGCCCAAGAGCATAATTGTAAAGTTTATTTATTGACGCTTCCTTACTGGATCGACCGTACTGGATCGACCGGCCCAAACGCCGTCTCATCGTGTCCCGCACGCACCGGGCAAAGAGGTTTTGCTCGGACCTCCTCAGGCTGTGATTTCTCCGTGACCGCGAATCAGGTGCTGGTATCCGTTGGCGGCAGAATGCGGGGCCGGGTCTGCATCATCAATTCGCCGAAGAAATATCCATCATGTTCGAGAATGCGGATGCGGCGATGGCAGACGGGGCAGTTGATTTCGCTTTCGGCGCGCACTTCCGGATTGAGACGAATGAAGGTGCTGCAGAAGGGGCAGGCGATGCTGCGCGCCTCATTCTTGTAATAGTCCTGCAGCACATCCTCGATCCGGCCCTTCTTGTAACAGGCCACAAACGTGTCCACAATCTCCGGATCAAACTGGCTGCCTTTGCCGTCGATGAGCGCCTGGATGGCGGTCGTCGGTGGGATGCCCTTGCGGTAGGGACGGGTGCTGGTCATCGCGTCAAAGGTGTCCGCCACGGCTATCAGCCGTCCCTCTATGGGAATATCCTCCCCCTTGAGGCCGAAGGGATACCCGCCGCCGTCCCACCGCTCGTGGTGATACAGGCAGTAGGGAATCACGGGCTGCAGGAATTCCACGTCGCGCAGCAGGTCGGCGCCCCGCTCGGGATGCACCTTCATCTTCTCGAATTCCTCGTCGGTAAGCTGGTCGGGCTTGCCGAGGATGGCGTTGTCCACGGCGATCTTGCCGACATCGTGCAGCACCCCGCCCATCTGCACCTCGCGCCGTTTTGCCTCGTTCCAGCCCAGTTCCCGGGCCAGTTCGACCGCGAAATTCGTCACGCGCCAGGTGTGGCCGACCGTGTAGTGATCCCGAAGCTCTATGGCGTTGGCCAGCACCAGCAGGGTGTCCTGATAGGACTGCTCCACCATGCGCACATACTGGGCGTTCTTGATGGCGGTGGCGGCGGGTCCGGCGAGCGCCACAAGCAGCTCAAGGTCGCTGTTCTTGAAGGCGTCGGTCATGCCGTGGCTGTCCACATAGATGACGCCAAGCCTTTCCTCCTGGTGGGTCAGGGGCGCGCACATGGCGGACGAGATGTTCTGCGCAACGATGCTGGCGCCCGCATTGAATCGGGAATCGTCCGAGGCGTTGCACGTGATGACCGCCTCGCCCTTTTCAAATGCGCGGCGGACGATGGTGGTGCTCACATGCACGTTCTTCGAGTCGGATTTCGAGTGAACGTACTCCACCCGCGGATCCCCGCCCTCGTCGCCCTTGAGCAGAATCACCCCCGTGTCCGCCGGAAGCAGGGAAAACACCTCGTCCATGATGCGATCAAAGACGCCGGAGAGTTTCTGCTCGCTGGCAATGGCCTGGTTGGCGGCATACACCGCGGTGAGGCGTTTCTGGATCTCCCGAAGCCGATCATCCCCCGCGGACTTCTCAGGCGTCTGAAAGAAGGTATGGTATATGTTCTTGGCGTCGCTGGCCTCGAAAGCCTCCCCCCCCTCAGACTGGAACACCTGCCGCATCGGGTCGAAGGTGCCCGGCAACGCGCCCATGTGGGCGGCGCGAAACTGGATGTGCTGCCCGCCGACCCGAATCACCTCCCCGTCGGCAAGGACATGCTCAACGATGCGCCGGTTGCCGATAAAGGTCCCGTTGCCGCTGGCCAGATCCTTGAGCAGGCAGCCGTCGGCGGTGCGCTCGACCTTTGCATGCCTGCGGGACACCTGAATGTCATCGAGCTGGATCACATTGTCCGGGTTGCGGCCGATGGTGATTTCACCGTCAACGGATATGACGTGACCCTTCATGTGTCCCGTCAGCACTATAAGACAGTCCGACTGCATGTGCTCTGTTGCCTCCCGCCGGCGCCGGTACTGGCCGCCTGCGTAGTACTTCTGTGTCAAGCCGCCCACACTGCCGGCGGCACCGGGGTCTCAGCCTCCCTTGATCGAATCCAAACGGGGCACGGCGTAGGTGCCCATCACCAATTGATCGAACACGCTCTGGTCTGTCGAGAATTCACGCCCCCTTTCGAGGTCGATCTTGTTCTCTTTGTAAAGACGGTGAAGGTAATGCTCGAATAGTATCGAATGCGAAACGGTCTGCTGCATGCCGACGCGAATCAGGTCCGTGTCGCCCCGCAGAATGCCGTCACCTATCGGCTTGATGTCGTTGAACAGGAATTCGAGGCCCGGGATGCGTCCGCCGCCGGGCTTCTGCACCAGCCGCTGGCACATGACGCAGCGCAGACAGTCGCGCAACTGGAGGCGCACGAGGTCGCGCTCGTTCGGTTCGAAGAAGCTCACGACCCGGTTGGCCACCTCGGATGCCGTGTTGGAGTGAAGGGTGCTGATCACCAGATGCCCCGTTGCAGCCGCGTTGATGGCCGAACGAATCGTGTCGGCGTCGCGCATTTCACCGATAAGGATAACGTCGGGGTCGTGGCGCAGCGCGCCGGTGATCGCCTCGGAGAAGGAACCCACATCAACACCCAGGTTCCGCTGCGATATGATCGACTTCTTGTTGACATGCACGTATTCAACCGGGTTTTCTATGGTCAGAATGTGGACCGACCGGTTGCTGTTGATCCAGTCCAGCAGCGCCGCGACAGTGGTGGTCTTGCCGCTGCCGGTCATGCCGGTCACGAGAATCAGGCCCCGGTGCGTCGCCGCGAGCTGCCGCATCTGTTCGCCGGGAATGTTCAACTCGTCGAAGGAGGGTATCTTCTCGGGCAGGAACCGGAAGGTGCAGTGGGGGGCGCCGCTCTTGATGAACGCGGACACGCGGGCATAGCCGATCCCCGCCTGGTGGAAGCTGAAGCTGGTCTGTTTGTACCGCTCAAACTCCTCCCAGTATCCCGGCGGGGCTATCTGCCGGATAAGGTCGTTGATTTGGACTCCGGACAGCGGCGCAAGCATTTCCGAGTGGCGGGTGTCGTTGTCGATGCGAAACACCGGGGTGAGGCCGGGTGTCAGGTGCAGGTCGCTGGCCTTGTACTGCACCATCGCGTGAAAAAGCATCTCTATGCTGATCGGCTCAAGGTGGAAATCGGCGCCCTCGGCATGCCAGACCTCCGGAAGCTGCACCGCCAGACTGATTTGGTTCAGCGCCTCGTAGACTCTGGGGGAGAACTCCTGGCCCGCAGCGGGGCATTCCAGCACCGCCCCGTCCTCGTCGCGGGTAAATCCGCAGAGGTCGTCGTACTCCTCCGCCACCCGCTCAAGCGCCTCAATCTCCGTCTGCCTGTCCAAGGGTAGCCTGAATGCGTAACTCTCGTAGTCCCCCTTGAAATCGGGTCGGCGCGCGTTGACCCTGATCCAGTCATTCCAGAGGCGTATGTCTCGTGGAATGCCTTCCGCCTTGGCAATGACACTCTCCGTCAGCCTGAGCACGTTGCGCAAGGTTTGCCGTTGACCCGTTCCAAGAACGAACTCCGCCATGGCACCTCTCTTGTTTCTGCCACGCCCTGGCGCGGCAACTCTTACAACGAATCTTATAATACACCAAATGCACCATATTTGCCAAGATCCTTGAGAAGTTTCTTGACAAACCCTGCGCGGTCCGTCAAGTTTGGCATAAAACGCCAAAAAGACAGAGTTTTCTTGGCCGCAAATCCCGAAAGTCCATCACGGCGACAGCCCCGCAGTTGCCCTATTGAGCAGAGACTGGATAGAGGGTGTGGTAGGCGGCGTAGTTGCCGAGGACGCGTTTCACGTAATCCTTGGTTTCGGCGAAGGGAATGGCCTCTATGAAGGCATCCATGTCGCCGCCGGAGAAGCTCTTGCGCCACTTGTCGCAGTTGCCGGGGCCGGCGTTGTAGGAGGCGAGCGCAAAGACCATGTTGCCGTCGGACCGTTCCAGCAGTTTGTTCAGGTAGGCCGCGCCCATTCGCAGTGAACTTATGGGGGATCTTAGATTGTCCGCGTCTGTGGGCTGAACCAGGGGGTTCTTCTTTGCCAGCCACTTT
>CAIXUF010000314.1 GCA_903922535.1 Candidatus Hydrogenedentota bacterium | reverse complement strand
GCGGGCGGACGCAAGCATGCAAAGGGGGCGCCAGGCCGGACGGGCGAAAAGACACCGATGGCAGGTTGGTGTCGAGAAGATGAATTGCAGGGTCAGGAAAGGTCAGGCAGCAGCTGGCTTAATTTAATGCGATTGCCCTGCGCTTTGAACGGACCCGCGTCCGCATGCGACAATTCAGCCCTATCAATCACCTTAATTCTTGGCATTTATTCCCAATTGCCATATCTGCCGGAGACGCCGGATGTCCATTACTCCAGAATTTGTTCCTGAGACTGTGCACGATCCCCTTGACGGGATCACGCGCCGTCCGTTCCCCAAATCGCGCAAGATCTATCTGGAGGGTTCCCTCCCCTCAATCCGCGTGGCCATGCGCGAGGTGTGCCAGTGCCCCTCGCGTGGCACGGACGACACAATAGTCGATGAGAATCCGCCCATCCTGCTGTATGACACCTCCGGTCCTTACACCGACCCGGACGCCCAAATTGACCTGCACCAGGGCCTGCCGCCTCTTCGGCAGGAATGGATACTGGCCCGGGGCGGGGTCGAGGAACTGGCGGGGCCGTCGTCGGAATATCGGCGTCGACGCGATGCCGACGCCGCCCTGGATGCGGTACGCTTCGCCCATCCGCGCCGTCCGCTGCGCGCCAAACCGGGTTGCCAGATTACCCAAATGGCCCTGGCACGGCTCGGCATTATCACGCCCGAAATGGAATACGTGGCGCTCCGCGAAAACCAGCAGTTGGAGGCGTACCCGGAGGCGTTGCGGCGGCAGCATCCCGGCGCGCCCTTTGGCGCGCCCATGCCGGAGCGTATCACGCCCGAATTTGTCCGTGACGAGGTGGCCCGGGGCCGGGCGATACTCCCGGCCAACATCAACCATCCCGAAATCGAGCCGATGATCATCGGCCGCAATTTTCTGACCAAGATCAACGCCAACATCGGCAACAGCGCCATGGGCAGCACCATCGCCGAGGAAGTCGAGAAGATGGTCTGGGCCATCCGCTGGGGTTCTGACACGGTCATGGACCTTAGCACCGGCGCGAACATCCATGAAACACGCGAGTGGATTCTTCGCAACTCGCCCGTGCCCATAGGCACGGTACCCCTTTATCAGGCGCTCGAAAAGATCGACGGCAGGGTAGAGGATCTGACCTGGGAGCTCTACCGCGACACGCTCGTTGAGCAGGCCGAACAGGGCGTGGATTACTTCACCATCCATGCCTGCGTGCTGCGCCGCACCATTCCCGACACGGCGGGCCGCCTCACCGGCATCGTCAGCCGGGGCGGGTCCATCATGGCGCGGTGGTCCCTGGAGCGGAACGAGGAGAACTTCCTTTATACCCGCTGGGACGATATCTGCGACATTCTGGCCGCCTACGACGTGGCCGTGTCCATCGGCGACGGCCTGCGCTCGGGCTCCATCCACGACGCCAACGACACGGCGCAGTTCGCCGAGCTGCATGTGCAGGGCGACCTCACCCGCCGCGCCTGGGCAAAGGGCGTGCAGGTGATCAACGAGGGTCCGGGCCATATCCCCATGCACCTAATCAAGGAAAACGTGGACAAGCAGATGGAATGGTGCGACGAGGCGCCCTTCTACACGCTCGGTCCGCTCACCACAGACATTGCGCCCGGCTACGACCACATCACCTCGGCCATCGGCGCGGCCATGATCGGCTGGTACGGCGCGGCCATGCTCTGCGATGTGACCCCCCGCGAACATATCGGCCTGCCCGACCGCGACGACGTGCGCGAGGGCGTGATCGCCTACAAACTGGCCGCACACGCCGCCGACCTCGCCAAGGGACTGCCCGGCGCGCAGGTCCGCGACAACGCGCTCAGCAAGGCCCGTTTTGAATTCCGCTGGGACGACCAGTTCGCCCTTGCGCTCGATCCCGAGCGCGCGCCCGAAATGCGCGCGCGCAGTTTCGGCGCCGCCGAGGGTGCGGGCGAGGGCCGCTACTGCTCCATGTGCGGGCCCAAGTTCTGCTCCATGGAAATGACCCGCACCGTGCGCGAATGCGTCCGCAAGGCCGCGGCCGCCGAACAGGCCGAATCCGATGCGCATCGGGCCGATTGACCTCGACCGCCCCCTGTGCCTCGCGCCGATGGAGGACGTGTCTGATCCCCCGTACCGCCGACTCTGCAAAGAGGAGGGCGCGGACCTGCTCTACACCGAATTCGCCAACTGCGAGGCCGTCACCCGGAATGTCGAGCGCGAATGCCGCAAGCTGTACATCGACGAAACGGAACGCCCCATCGGCGTGCAGATCTATGGCAGCGGCGAGGGCTCCATGGAGCGGGCCGCAACCATGGCCGGTGAGGCGGGCGCCGACTTCATCGACATTAACTGCGGCTGCTGGGTCAAGAAGATCGCCAACCGCGGCGACGGCGCGGGGCTGCTGCGCGACTTGAAGAAGTTCGAGGCGGTTGTTCGGGCCGTGCTGCGCGGCACCAATCTGCCCGTCACGGTAAAGACCCGGCTCGGCTGGGACGAAAACAGCATTGTCATCCTCGATGTGGTCCGCATGGTCCAGGACTTGGGCGTGTCGGCCCTGACCGTCCATCTGCGCACCCGCGGCCAGGGATACACCGGCTGCGCGGACTGGTCGTGGATCGGGAAAATCCGGGCCGTTTGCACCATCCCGTTCATCGCCAACGGCGACATCGTCACCCCGGAGGACGCCAAGACCTGCTTCGGCATGGGCGCCGACGGCGTCATGATCGGCCGCGGCGCGATTGCGCGGCCCTGGGTGTTCCGCCACATGCGGCACTACCTCAACACGGGCGAAATCCTTGCCGAGCCGAACCTTAAGGAACGCGTCGAAATCTGTCTGCGCCACCTTGCCATGCACGTCGAATACCGCGGCGTGCCGTCGGGCGTGTTCTCGTTCCGCCGCAACTATGCGGGGTACCTCAAGGGCGTGCCGCACATAGCCCAATTGCGCAACGAACTGATGACCATGGAGCACGTGGAACCAATTGTGGCGCGGCTGCACCGGTTCATGGAAGAATACAGCGAGACGCGGGATGTGCCGCCGACGGACCAAGGAGGCTCGTGAAACATGCTTGAGTCACTCAGGACCGATGTCTGCGATATGAACCTGGCCCTGGTCGAGGAGGGGCTGGTGACCCAGACTTGGGGCAACGCCAGCGCCATTGACCGCACTGCCGGCCTTGTCGCCATCAAACCCAGCGGTGTGCCCTATGCCGAAATGATACCCGAACAAATTGTCATCGTCGATCTGAACGGCATGGTGGTCGAGGGAGATCTTAAACCGTCCGTCGATCTGCCCGCCCACCTGGTGCTGTACAAGACTTTTCCGGATGTCGGCGCGGTGGTGCACACGCACTCCCACTTTGCCACCTGCTTTGCCCAGGCGCGCCGTCCCATCCCCTGCCTCGGCACGACCCACGCCGACTACTTTTACGGCGAGGTGCCTGTCACCGACGCGCTCACCGCCGAAGAGGTGGCTGACGGTTACGAGAAACACATAGGCGATGTGATCGTCCGGCGTTTTGCGGGATGCGACCCCATGGCCTTTCCGGGCGTGCTCTGCGCCGGCCATGCCCCCTTCGTCTGGGGGCGCGGCCTGTTCCAGGCCGTCGAGAATGCCGCCGTGCTCGAAGAACTTGCGCGGATGGCTTTCCATACGCTGCTCATCAATCCCGCCGCCGCGCCGCTGGAACCCTACCTGCTCGACAAGCATTTCCTCCGCAAACACGGCAAGGGTGCCTATTACGGACAGAAATGAAATAACATCAACCACGGAATTCACAGAACTGCACGGAAAAGAACACGGGCAAGACGTACGGGTTTTGCAGAACACTTCTTTGCGATCTTTGCGTTCTATGTGGTAAAGGCTGGCAAGAATCTGACCGCAAAGATCACAAAGAACGCATAGAGCAGGACGCGCTTGTCTGCTTTGCACAACATGACTTGACGATGACACAGCATGTACTTCTTCGAAAAAAAACATGAAGATGACGGATAGTAGCACGGAAGAAGCGGGGAAGAAGACAGAGAGCAAAGTTACATGGATAAACAGGATGGACAGGATGGGAAGAACCATACGACCCGCCGCAGTCAGACTCCTCTGTGCTGCTGTCGGTGCCGTTTTTCGGCCTCTTTCCGTGTTCTTCCGTGTATTCCGTGGTCAACGCGTTCTGCTTTCTACTCCGTGTTCCTCTGTGACCTCTGTGGTTCATCTCCGGAAAACCTAAGCACTTAAGGTACAAGCGAAACGGCTGGGCAATGGCGCAGCACGGGGGTAACGCCGATGGAACGCATCAGGGTGGCCGTGGTCATGGCGGGCGGATCGGGAGAGCGGTTCTGGCCCCTGTCACGCCGGAGCACGCCCAAGCAACTTCTGCCGCTCACCGAGTCGGGACAGACGCTGCTGCAGGAAAGCGTGGAGCGCATCGCTTCGGTCATTCCGCCGGATCGCGTCTTCATCATCACCTCGGCACAAATCCGTGACGCCGCCGCGGCGGCGTGCAGCGTTCCGGACGAAAACGTGCTCGCCGAACCCTGCAAGCGCAACACGGCGGGATGCCTCGCCTTTGCCGCCGCCCATGTGATGGCCCGCTTCAATGTGCCCGCCGAACAAATCACCATGGCCGTACTGACCGCCGATCACCGCATCGGCGACGCCGACGCGTTCCGCGACTGCGTCTGCGCGGCCCTGGAGGATGTGGAACGCCAGCCCGCGCTCGGCGTCATCGGCATCGCCCCCACACGCCCCGAAACGGGCTACGGCTACATTGAACTGCCCGGGGAAGCCGTCCCAACGTTCATCTCACCGGAAGACGTCGGCGTCTACCCTGTGCTGCGTTTCCACGAAAAACCCGACGCGAAGACGGCGGCCGAATTCGTGGCGTCCGGCCGTTACCTCTGGAACAGCGGCATGTTTTTCTGGACCCTGTCCACCTTCCTTGCCGGACTGGGCCACGCAAGCCCCTGCCATGCCGCCGCCGTGGAAGCGATGACCGCGGCGCTGCGCGAAGGCGACACGACCCGCGTGGAGGCCGCATTCACCGCGCTCACCAACATCTCCATTGACTACGCCCTGATGGAAAAGGCGCACAACATCGTGATGGCGCGCGGCGATTTCGAATGGGAAGACATCGGGTCTTGGGAAGCCGTGGGCCGCATCTTTCCCCATGACGAACAGGGCAACGTGGTCACCGGAGACGCCGTGCTGATCGATACGCAAAACAGTATTGTCTTCAGGACAACCGCCGCCTCGGAGGTTGCCGTGGCCGCGCTGGGAGTCGAGAATCTGGTCATTGTCGTCACCGGAGACGCCGTGTTGGTCATGCCCCGCGACCGCGCGCAGGATGTGCGCAAGGTCGTTGAGGAACTTCACAACAGGGGCAGTGAACGGCTGTAGCCGCAAAGACGACGTCAGCTTCTTTCTCCGGCACAAGCCAATCAAAGGGCTTCCAGGAACGTTGTGTTTTTTTCGGCTCTCCCTATAATTTCACTGAAGTCTTTCAGAGTCCTGTGGAATCAGTGAGAAGTGCCGGGGAAGACACACGGGTGTCGCGAAACGTGAGGGGCAAGGTGGCAGAAAGGGTTGGGCGTATGACTGCGAAATGGCAGTTCATGCAGTATCCCGCGTTTGCGGTTCTCTTCTTGACTGTGTCGCTGCAGGGGATCACGTTTGCCCAGGAAGCCTGGCAAAGCACCACCGGTCCCACCCCGCCGCCCGGCGTAATATCACCGCCGGTCAGCAAATCGGCAACGACAACCATGATCGCAGGAGTTCCTGCCTACACGTGGCGGCACGGATGCGGACCAACCGCCGTGGGCATGGTCGTCGGGTACTGGGATGGCAAGGGGTTCGACGACCTGATACCCGGATCCTCCGCAAACCAGACCGACGCCGTCTTGCAGGCCATCGCCTCCGGTGGTTCCTCTTCGTCATCCTATCCTCCCGGCAGTGAGCAGCATTATGAGGACTACGCCCGGCCGGAAGACACCAACCTCAACATACAAACGGATGAAGCCCTTCAACAGGACCGCATCCCCCATGCGGACAACTGTATTGCCGATTTCATGAGTACGTCCCGCTCTTCGTCCGGAAACTACTACGGCCAGAGCTGGTCGATTGACGTCCAGCCTGCCTTCAACAACTACGTGACGTATCGGTCCACCGGCTACACGCCAACCTGCGACATGTATTACTACGGGTCAATGCTGACCTTTGACGTGCTGAAACAGGAAATGGATGCGGGAAGGCCCATGGTTTTTCTTGTTGATTCGGATGGAGACGGTGCCACAGACCATTTCGTTACCGTTATCGGCTACAACGAAGGACCTCCCCAGACTTACATTTATTACAATACCTGGGACACGGACGCGCACGAGTCCGAATTTCGAGGCATGTCCGGCAGCTACCAGTGGGGTGTGCGTTCCGGATGGTCTTTTAATGTCAAGCCTTTCACAGACACCACTTCCCCAACAGGCTCGATTGTCATCAACAACGACCGTTCGGCCACCAACAGCCGCAATGTCACGTTGTCGTTGACTTGGGATGATGGTGACAACGGTTCCGGCGTGGTGCGAATGCGTTTCAGCGATGACGGCTCCCATTGGAGCGCGTGGGAGTCCCTGGCGGCCACCCGCGCATACACGCTGCCTGCGGGCGCTGACGGCCACAGGACAGTCCGCGTCCAGTATCTCGACAGATTCAACAACCGGTCGGTGGTGTACAGTGACTACATCCTGCTGGACACGGTCCTGCCCACGGGCTCGATTGTCATTAACAGCGGCGCTTCCTCAACCACCACTCGGGCGGTAGCGTTGGGCTTGACATGGGCCGACAGCGGCGCCGGCGTATCACGGATGCGCTTCAGCGATGACGGCGCTCATTGGACCTCCTGGATGCCACCCACCTCCACACGCTCCTATACGCTGCCTGCCGGCGCCGGTTATCACACCGTGCGGGTGCAGTATCTGGACGGGGCAAACAATTACTCCACCGTATCCAACGATTACATCAAACTTGTGCAACCCTAGCGGTCCCCAATGTTGACATGCGGCAAGTCATGCCGCGTTTCGATATGATGGGGACTGTGAGGCAGGGAAGTCTCCGGCGGACTCGCATTCAACGCGTGCTCCGTCCTCATGTCCAGACTACAGATGGATCACAGGCTCCTTGAATTCCGCCGAGGACAGCATCTTGCCGCGTGGCGCGGTTGGCGGTTCCCCGCATTCAATCGTGCGTTTCCCAAAACTCAGCCGGTTCAGGGTTTTGCGGCGTTGTAGTCCACGGTCTGGAAGCGCCCGTCATCAAGGCGGCGCGCCAGAATGAACAGATAATCGCTCAGCCGGTTCGAGAAGACCAGCAGATCGGCGCAGGCGAATTCCGGCACAGCCTCGTGCATAGCCACCAGCCGGCGCTCAAATTCGCGCGCCACGGTGGCCGCGGCATCGGCTTCGGCCGAGGCGATGTTTGCGGCGGACACAATAAACGCATGGGGCAGCGGGGTCGATGCCTCCAGCCGCGCCTGCTCTTCCTCCAGTTTTGCGAGGTGCTCCGGACCAATCTTGCCCGGATGGGCGGCGTGGTGCTTCCAAAGCGGATCGCTGATTTCCGCACCGACCAGGAAGCAGACATGGAGCAGCCACCACAAAAAAGCGGCATGTTTCTCGGCACCAGCCGGGTTGCGCTCGACAACCATCAGCCGCAGCCGGGCCAGCCGCGTCCGCAACGAGTCCAGGGTGCCGTTCGCCTCCACAATCGGATGGCTTTTGGACACCGTCTCGCCGCCCAGAATGCGGGTCATGCCGTCGTCGCCGTACTTGGTCGTGACTTGTGATTTCAATGGATGTCCCCTATCCGATTTCCACGCCCACCGGGCAATGGTCGGAACCGTTCACGTCGCCCGCGATCCAGGCCGCCTTGACACGCGGCAGAAACGCCTTGTTCACGCACATGCAGTCAATGCGCCAGCCGATGTTTTTCGGCCGCGCATTCATCCGGTAGGACCACCAGGAATACTCCACCGCCTCCGGGTGCAGGCTGCGGAAGGTGTCGGCATAGCCCGCCGCCAGCAGCCGGCCCATCGCCTCGCGTTCCTCAATGTAGTACCCGGCGTTGTTCTCGTTTTCTTTGGGCCGGGCCAGGTCAATCGGCTGGTGGGCAATGTTGAAATCGCCGCAAATCAGCACATTTCGCTTCTTCTTCACCAGCCCGTTCGCGAGGTCAAGCAGCGCCGCGCAAAAGGCCAGCTTGTAATCGAGCCGGGCCCGTTCCGACTGGCTGTTGGGCCAGTATCCGTTCAGGATGGTGCACTCCGGAAACTCCACCACCTGCAAACGCCCTTCGGCGTCAAACTCGGGCACACCCATCGTGGTCACCGACAAGGGTGCCGTGCGGGAGTAGACTGCCGTGCCGCTGTACCCTTTCTTTTCCGCCGGATTCCACCAGGACTGGTATCCAAAAGGGGCGCGAACCGTCTCTTCCAATTCGCCGGGAAGGACACGCGTCTCCTGCAGGCACAGAATGTCAGGCTGGGAACGCTCCAACCAGTCCAGAAACCCGTTCTTGACCGCAGCCCGCAGTCCATTCACATTCCATGAAAGGATGGTCGTCATCTAAGCTTTTTTCTCCTCAATGGGCCAGCATACACGCCGGTGCCGCATCAAGGCAAACCGTATCGGGAACATCATACCCCTGCCCATGCACCCATTTTCAGACTATTTCCCCCCCACCCACCCATCCCACTGTCGGAGAAGGAAGGATGGGGCCACGGGTCAGGGCAACCTGCGCCGGGACAGCAGCGAGAGAACTCCAACACCGAGCCCGGCGAGGAAGAAATCACCGACGTATTTCCTGAGTTGGTCGAAGGAAAAGGCTCCCTTGCCACTCTTGCATCCGCTGCATCCGGCGCACCCACCCGCAGCGGCCAACCCCGCCTCGGTACGACTGATCTGGCCGTTACCGTCCGTATCCACCGCGTTGAACACCGCCACCGTGAGGCCGGGAAGGGCCGCCAGTGCCTCGGCGTAGGTGACCACACCGTCCCCGTTCGCGTCCATCGCGCCAAAGTTTGCCGTGAGGGCGGCACGCAAGTCCGCCTCGGTCGGTCGGGAACTGTCGCAAAAACCGATGGACACGGCAATCGCCACCGGGGCGCCAAAGTCCGCCGCTGTGGCCGCAGCCGGACTCTGGCTGATCACCAGGCCCGCGGCAACGGAGTCACTGCATTGTGTGGTTACCGTGCCGGTGGTCAGTTCGGCGCCACTGAGCGCGGTCTCCGCCTCCGTCTGGGCCTTGCCCGTCACATCAGGCACCGATGCCTTGACCGCCCACAGTTTTGCCGTGTTGTCGTCCGACCCGGTAAGCGCCCTGGTTCCGTCCGGTGAGAAGGTCACGGAGTTTACAGAGTCCGTGTGCCCGGCGAGGGTGCGGAGCTCCGCCCATGTCGAGTCGTCCCACAGTTTCGCCGTGTTGTCAGGTGCCTGTGCCGCCGTAAGGAGTTTGGTTCCATCCGGCGAGAACACCGCGGAGGCGACCGTGGACGTGTGGCCGGTGAACGTGTGAAGTACCAACCCCGTGGAAGACTCCCACAACTTTGCCGTGGTGTCGGACGCGCCCGTGAGTATCTGCGTGCCAAACGGCGAAAACTTCGCGGAGCACACCACGCCCGTGTGTCCGGCAAGCGTCATCAAGTCCTTCCCCGTGGCCGCATCCCATATCTTTGCCGTGCTGTCAGACGAGCCCGTGAGCACCTTGGTCCCGTCGGGCGAAAACGCCGCAGAGTACACAGGGCCGGTGTGCCCGGTAAAAGTGAGCAGGTCCGTGGCCGTACCCGCGTCCCACAGTCTCGCCGTACTGTCAACCAATCCGGCGAGCACCTTGGTTCCGTCCGGTGAAAACGCCACGGAGACGACTCCGCCCGTCGAGGTGACCGTGAAGGTGCGCATCTGCGTGCCTGTGGCCGCATCCCACAGTCTTGCCGTGCTGTCGCCAGCACCGGTGAGCACTTGCGTTCCGTCCGGAGAAAACGCCACGGAGTACACCACATTCGTGTGCCCGGTGAAGGTGCGGATTTCCGCGCCCGTCGCCGTGTCCCACAGTTTCGCCGTGTGGTCATAGGAACCGGTGAGCGCCTTGGTCCCGTCAGGCGAAAACGCCACGGAATGCACTGGGGCTGTATGCCCGGTGAAGGTGCGCAGTTCCACGCCCGCAGCCGCCGCTGAATGCAACAGCGCCAATGCTGATAATCCGATGACCATGCCCCAACAACGTGCTTCTAACATGCTGCAACTCCTGACTTGGACGTATTGGCTACTCTTTCTGAAACTCACGCCCCCTTTGGAAGCGCATCTTTTTTGATAAACACTTGACAGTTTCCCGGTATTTCATGGCTGTCGTTTGATCAGCGCACTGCGCCAGTGCGTCCTTTTTCAACGGTTTGATGACCATGCTGTTCGATGACCATGCTAGACTATGCATGCTGATCTCGCCCATGATGGAGTTGATACCTTGGAACACAAGAATCTGTTTGTTGGAGTCGCGGTGCTGGCCGTTGCGGTGCTGCTGGCACCCATGATTATTTCAAAATGGCACCAGCCCTCTGCTCCCGCACCCGCGCCCAAAGCGATGCCTGCCCCCGCCCCGCCTCCATCGCCGGAACCGCCCCCCAAGCCTGTCATTGATGCGGCGATTCTGGACAAGCTGCTTTACGGCATGACTTACGAGCAGGTGGTTGCGGTGGTCGGCGTGGAGGCCGACGAAACGGAATCGCAGTACGAACGGGACAAAACCGGCTATACCGGGCCGACACTGACCGTTTGGAAAACCTGGGTGAACCCGGACGGGTCCAAGCTGCGTGCCGGGTTTGTGGAAAGCAAGCTGGAACAGAAGCAGTTCAAGCGAAAAGAATGGAACGGCGGGTCCGTCGGAAAGAAGGAAAAATCATGAAGCCTCTACTGATTGCGGGGTGTCTGCTGCTGGCGTCGACGGTCGCGGTGGCGCAGGAAATAACACTGCGCGTGATGACGTTCAACGTGCGCTATGGAACCGCCTTTGACGGGGACAACTCCTGGTCCAAGCGGAAGGACACGGTGGTCAACTGCATCAAGCAGTATGATCCGGACATCCTGGGCATGCAGGAATGTCTGGCCATGCAGGCGGACTATATCGTTGAGAACATGCCCGGCTACCGCTGGGTCGGCGTCGGCCGTGACCAGAACGGCAAGGGCGAGATGACCGCCGTGTTCTACAAGGCGGACAGGCTGGTCCCAATCGAGACGCTGCATTTCTGGCTGAGCGAGACGCCCGATCAGCCGGGCTCGAAGTCGTGGGACACCGGTTGCACGCGCATCGCGACCCGCATCAAATTCCATCACCCCCAAACAGGGCGCTTCTTCGTGTACGCCAACACCCACCTGGACAACAAGAGCGAGCCCGCACGGCAGAACGGCATCGCCCTGATCGAGACCCGTCTCGCCCCTTATGCAGGCGACCTTCCAACCATTTTCACGGGCGATTTCAATTCAAGCGCGGGCAAGACCAAGGCCTATGAATTCGCGATGGAAAAGGGGTTCAAGGACAGTTGGGTGGAGGCGCCGGAGAAGAAGGGGCCGGCCATCACCATTTCCGAGTTCAAGGCCCCCAAGCCCGATGCGGATGCCCGGATTGACTGGATTCTGTACCGGGGCAACGTGCAGGCGCTGGAATGCGAAACCGTCACCTACAACGAGAATGGCCGCTATCCAACAGACCATTTCCCCGTGTTCGGCGTGCTGCGACTGCCCTGATCCTCCGCCACGGTAACCGTATCGACAGGAAGTATCTCTTATGCGACGTTTTCTAAAATGGACCGGCATTGTTCTTGTTTCACTTTTTGTTGTGCTCTGGACGGGTGTGGGCGTGGTCGGCACGAAGATGGTGACGGCGGCAAGGCACGGAAACGTCAAACCGAGGACTGAAATCGCCGGAAGACCGGTGGAGCAGGTCTCGTTGACGACCGAAGACGGGGTTGTTCTGTCCGCGTGGTACGTGCCGAACGACAGTGAATACGCCGTAGTCACCCTCTCGGGGATCGGCGCAGACCGCGGCCAGTTGGTGTCCACGGCGGAAACCTACATCAACTGGGGGTTCTCCGCACTGCTGCCAGACCTGCGCGGCACGGGACAGAGCGGGGGCGACATGGTGTCCATTGGCTACCATGAGCGAAAAGATCTCCTTGCCTGCGTGCGCTGGTTGCAGGGCAAGGGGCTCAAGACCATCGGCGCACACGGCTTTTCGCTCGGCGCGGCAACGGTCTGTTTTGCCATGAACGACTCCTCCGATCTCGGTTTTGCCGTGGTTGAATCAAGTTACGACACGATGCAGCACGCCATCGACAACCGGCTTGACCTGTATTCGGTGCCCCATTTCATTGGCTGGCCCTACCGTTTCTGCCTGAGCCATCGACTCGGCGCCGATTTCACGGCGCTGTCGCCCCTCACGTACATGCCCCGCTGCACCTGTCCCACACTTGTCATGAGCGGCGACAGCGAGGGGGTCCTGAGTGCCGTCGAGACCACCGCGCTTTACGAGAAATGCGGTTCCCAACACAAACAACTGCATTTGTTCAAGGGCGGACATCATCGCCCATCCATACGCGCCTTCCCGGAGGAATCCAAGGACACGCTGCACCAGTTTCTCACGGAAGACTTGGGCTGTAAACTGCCCTGACCGGAACCCCGTCCCAAGGCTTGATCTGCCTCTCCCGGCCGTATGTGGCAAAAGCCTGTCTATTCCACAGGCTTTCGTTCGGTCCGTTTCTGGCCGCTCTTGTCGTTTTGAAGTTCTTTGTGGCGCTTCGGCTGTGCTTGGATGTTTTTGTGTTCGCGTGGTCTTGGTGGGGCTTGGGGAGGTTTTTGCTCCTGCCGTGCCACCGGGCGCTCCGGTCGCGCTTGAACGGATCGCTTTTCCGGTTTGCGCATGATGAACAGGTAATTGAACCCGCGCAGGAAATAATTGCCCTCCACGGCTGCGGTGTGCCAGTTGCCCTTTTCGAGGTTCTTGTTGCGCCGGGTCACGGTGATGATGTCCACCGGCTCGAAGCGTTTGCGCATGATTTCAAACAGATCAAAACCGATGGGACAGAAGGGTTTTCCCTTCTGGAAGGAATCGGAAACGTACAGGGCCATATACCGTCCCGGCCGCAGAATACGGTCAATCTCGGCAATCACCTTCTCCATGGCCTCACAGTACTCCGGGTTTTGGGCGTCCAGTTTCCCGATGCAGCGCGGGTCGTCGCTGTACTCCAGATGGGTGGAATAGGGCGGGTCGATGAAGACAAACGCCGCCTTTTCGTCCTGCAGCGGCAACTTCCGGGCGTCGCACCGGAAAATGTCGGGCCGGGTGGGTTGGAGGTCATAGCCCAGCGCCCGGCGGCCCAACTCGCGCGCCACGTCCAGCGTGGTGCCGCTTCCCGCCATGGGGTCGATCACCAGGTCGTTGGGACGGGTGTAGCGCTGGAGCAGGTTCCAAAGGATGTACGCCGGTGTGGCACCCTTGTAGTTCTTGTCGCCCTGCTGCTCGTCGCCATACTGCTGCGACGGGAAATCCCAGAGCGTGGTGGTCATCAAAGAGGGTTTATGGGCCATGGTCTCACTTTCTTGCGGGGCAGTGCGCCCGTGAAAAGAATAACAGGATTTGACCCTTGGGGAAAGTCAGGAACCCGCCTTGCGCGGGTAAGGATTGGGTGGACCATCCATTAACGCGGATGAATCTCGCGCATTGCATTGCCAAGATCGGTGGAGAACTTCCAGTAGATCGCCCCCATCTTCCAAGCAAAATAGCCGCAGTACACGGTGTACAGGAGTATGGCGACAGTCATGACGATCTTTCCCGTCACGGACATTTGCCGGGACCGCCAGACCAGGGGGATTGCCAGGGGACCCAGTGCCAAAAAGGCCAGCAGCAGTATCCAGACGGGGTGGTAATACCACGCAGAGCCCAAATCCTGCCGCTGCCCGCAATGGGGGCAAAACTTGTGAGCGCTGTCTATTACCCTGCGGCACTTCCGGCACAGAGGCGGCAATGCAGGGGGCACTTCGGTCATGTTGGGCTTCGGCGCATCACCGACGCCCCATATGTTGTCCCTGCCCACAACTGCCAGCCTTTCCGGGTTTCCCTTCGATCCCCACATGGAAATACTATCATATCACGTTTCACGGGATGCAAAAGGTCCTTTGATGGGCACAATGCAGGGCAAACATCAGGGCAAACGCATCTAAATTCCCAGCAATTCTTCGAGAAATGCGGTGTCGAGGGCCGCGAGGATCCGTTTCTGGCGCTGTGAGACCTGTGGTCTTTCGTTTTTCTTGATGAGGTTGAGGGCGATTCTGCGCAGGGTGGCCAGGTTTTGTGCCGCGTGTTTGCATCGTGCGCGGCTCTGGTCCTCTCGGAATATGACGTCGAGGCACCAGTGCAGCGGGTTTTCGACGCCCCAGTGGGCGCGCACGGCAACCGCGAAAGCCTTGACGTCCAGCGTCAGGGAGCACAGGAAGAAGCGTCGCTCGATGGAGCATTTGCCCCTGACGAGGCGCATCGACTCGACCATGCCGAAGCTGGCCAGTTTTTTCCAGAGTTTTCTGTCCTGGAACCAGCCGATGTCGGTGGACAGCCAGTAGTGGCGGATTTCCAGCCTTCCATGGTCCTTGTCCACAGTTTCATGAAAGTCCATGGTGCCGGGGGTGACGAAATCGGTTGGGGCTGTGGCGCAAGGGGCGACGGTCTTCTCGAAGAACAGCGCTATCTCTTCATGCGCGGTGGCGTGGTTGCCCTTGAGCGCCAGCACGTAGTCGGCCCCCTTCTCGGCGATTTGCGCCGCTATCTCCTTCTGGCATCCCATGGCGTCTATGGTCACGATGCATCCTTTGAGGTACAGCGCCTTGAGCAGCTCGGGGATGGCGGTGATTTCGTTGGACTTGTCGTCCACCTTGACCTGCCCGAGCGCCAGCCTGTTCTGCGCGGCCCAGGCGCTGACAATGTACGGAATGGGGTTGCCCTCGTCCAGCGCATGGCGCAGCGCCTTTCCGTCGATGGCGACCACATCGCCCTCCAGTGCGGGGCAGATGCCCCGGACCCAGCGCACAAAACAGTCCAGGAAACAGCGCGGGTCGATGGCGGAAAAGACGCGGTTGAAGGTGTCGTGGGTGGGGACGCCTTTGGGCAGTTCGAGGAATTCCCTAAGCCAGTCGCGCTTTATCCGGCCGAACAGCGCCATGTCGTTGAAGCCCTCGCCGCCGGTCAGCATCGAGCACAGGCCAATGGTCAGCACGTCCACCAGCTTGTGCCGTCTGGTCCGGTTCATGCGCGGATCCTCAACCGCCGCCAGGCATTCGACCAGGGTCGGCGGGGCGGGTGCGGGCGTGTGTTCCGGCGCATTGGCATGGGCGTGATCATTGTTCATGGCGTGGCTCCTTCATGGTTGTTGACACGTGGATATAGAATACTATATACTAGCGCCATGAAGCAAACAAAAATGACACGGCTGCTGTTGGAACGGATGGCGGGTATCGAGCGCATGGAGCGCGGCAAGATCTGCCAGATGGCGGGGCGCCCCCACTACAACCACCAGACCTGGCAGGACGGGCGCAACGTTGTGCGCTACGTCCCCGCCGACGAGGTGGACGAACTGCAAAAGGCCATCGACGGATACACCCTGTTCCGCGAACTGGCAGAGCAGTACGCCGAAGAGATCATCCGCGCCACGCGAAAAGAACGGGACAAGAAAAAGCAGGATAGAAAGGGGGGATAACCCGGCAAAAGAGAAAATCCACTATTCCGTAGTTTTAGATGCGTTCGCCCTG
>CAIXUF010000313.1 GCA_903922535.1 Candidatus Hydrogenedentota bacterium | reverse complement strand
CGAACTGACCATCGACGGCAAGCCCGCCGCCGACGCGTCCTTCTTTCCCGTGGACAAACGCAGCTTCCGGGCGGCGTGGCAACCCGCCTCTCCGGGCGGACGCATCATGATTTCCGCAACGCATCCGCGCCTCGCCGTGCCGCCCATGGCGGTGGAGACCGTCGCCTCCGGCGCGGCCCGCGTTATTCAGTGGGAAAACGGCCCCACACTGGACATCCCCGGGGGTGGGGCCTGCGGGCCGCTGTTCCTGCGCGCCGAAGCGCTTGGCACCGCCCCGGCGGGGGACCTGTCCGCGCGCGGAACCGCGTGGCGCATCTGGCCGGACACCGCCCCGCTGGCCGCCGCGGCGGAGCTTGCGCTGCCCCTCCCCGACGGTGTGCGCGACCCGGCGCATGCCGCCATCGCCCGGCACGGCGGCGGCGGCTGGAATTGGCTGAAAACCGTCCGGCACGGCGGCATGCTCACCGCGCGCACGGAACATCTCGGCGATTTCCAGGTCATTGAGGACGACAAAGCGCCGCGCGAACTGGAGTTCGCGCCGGGGGGCACGACACCGATCACCTCTCCCCGGCCGCGCATTCACGCATCGGTGTCGGATGCGGGCAGCGGCATTGCCGCCTGGGATCTGCGCTGTGACGGGCACTGGCTGCTTTCGGCCTATGACCCCGAGGCGGGCTGTGTCGACTGGGAGCGCGACGAGGATCTGGCCCCCGGCGCGCACGAGATCACCCTCATGCTGACAGACGGCGCGGGCAACAGCGGCACGTCGAAACATGCCGTTGTTGTTCCATAGGCTATGCGTCCTGACGGCACCCGGTTCTCTGCCCGGCAGGGGCCGCACAACAAGAGTTCCGGAGGAAATGAAGCAAACCCGGGGTTGATGGGGACAGCGATCCCATCCTGAAGGGGACGAACAGCCAACGCGTGAACAGCGCGATCCGGGGAGTTGATAATGGCTGTCCCAAAACCCTACCATTGAACCCAACGCAACGGGGACGTGTTCTTCAGCACAGGGGTTTACCATGAGCAACATGTTCGGCGAAGTGCAGATTGCTGAAGATCCGCACCCCGGGAAACAGGTGGCAAGCGGTCATGAGTGACGATTTCTTCAAGCACCCAATTCTGAACCCGCCCTATGCGTATCCCGCCCGGCATTGGGAACTGGACGCGGCCGGCCAGCCGACCAACCGGCTGATTGCGTCCCGCCGGAAGGCGGAATACGTTTCACCCGTTCCCAAAGCGAAAAAGCAGCGGGGCATTGCGGAAGAACAGGCAGATCTTGTCTTTGGCGGGGGCGGCGGCATTTCCACAGAAGACCAGCAGTATGATGTCTATACCCTCATCAACGCCATACGCAACGACGTGGAGGCGTGGCGCAGGCTGCCAAATCCTGACCAGTGGCTTGTGACCCCCGAAACGGCGCGTTTGCTTCATCACTGGCGCCACCACCCGTTCCAGTCCATCCGCCCCTTCTTCTGCCAGGTCGAGGCCGTCGAAACGGCCATCTGGCTGGCGGAAGTGGCCCCGAAACTGAAGTCCATCGGCGACAAATACTGGGACCAAATCAGGCGCGCCAATGCCGGGTCGAATCCCGAACTGCTGCGCATCGCGCTCAAACTGGCCACCGGCGCGGGAAAGACCACCGTCATGGCCATGCTCATCGCATGGCAGACGGTAAACGCCGTGCGCCATCCCGGCAGCAAACAGTTCACGCGCGGCTTTCTGGTCATCACACCCGGCATCACCATTCGCGACCGGCTCCGCGTGCTCCAGCCGAACGACCCGGACAGCTATTACAAGAGCCGCGAGTTGATCCCGAACGACATGCTTGGCGACATTGACCGGGCCAAGATCGTCATCACCAACTACCACGCCTTCAAACTGCGCGAGCGCATGGACATCTCAAAAGTCGGGCGCGCATTCCTCAGGGGCCACGGCCCCGACATCAACACGCTCGAAACCGAAGGACAGATGATCCAGCGGGTCATGCCCGGCCTGATGGGCATGAAGAACGTCCTCGTCATCAACGACGAGGGCCATCACTGCTACCGCGAGCGCCCGCAGAACACCGAAGTGAAGGATCTGAAGGGCGACGAGAAGGAGGAGGCAAAGAGGAACAACGAGGCGGCCCGGCTCTGGATATCGGGCATCGAGACGGTCAAGCGCCAACTCGGCGTCGAGCACGTCTACGATCTCTCGGCAACCCCGTTCTTCCTCCACGGCTCCGGGTACGGCGAGGGCACCCTGTTCCACTGGACCGTGTGCGATTTCTCGCTCATGGACGCCATCGAAGCCGGCATAGTGAAGCTGCCCCGTGTGCCGGTTGCGGACAACATCCCCGGCGGCGAGCTGCCCAAGTTTCGCAACCTCTGGGAACACATCGGCAAGAGAATGCCCAAGAAGGGCCGCGGCAAGGCGGGGCAGGGGCTGGATCCCCTGAGCCTGCCCGCCGAACTGCAGACCGCACTGGACGCACTCTATGGACATTATTCCAAGACCTTCGATCTTTGGGAGCGGGAGGGCATCGAGGTTCCGCCGGTGTTCATTGTCGTCTGCAACAACACCTCGACATCCAAACTGGTCTATGACTACGTCTCCGGTTTCCAGCGGGAAAGCGACACCGGCCAGCCCAGCCTCGTCCAGGGCCGCCTCCCGCTGTTCAGGAACTACGATGAGCACGGGAACCGGCTTCCGCGTCCCCGCACGCTGCTTATTGACAGCGAGCAGTTGGAATCGGGCGAGGCGCTTGATCCCAACTTCCGCGACATGGCCGCCGACGAAATCGGGCGGTTCCGCCGCGAAATCGTCGAGCGCACCGGTGACAGGCAGGCTGCCGACAACATCACCGACCAGGACCTGCTTCGGGAAGTGATGAACACGGTGGGAAAATCCAACCGGCTGGGCGACTCGATACGCTGTGTCGTTTCGGTGTCCATGCTGACCGAGGGATGGGATGCCAACACGGTCACGCACATCCTCGGCCTGCGCGCCTTCGGCACACAGTTGCTCTGCGAGCAGGTGGTCGGGCGCGCGCTGCGCCGCCAGTCCTATGACTTGAACGAAGAGGGGCTGTTCAACGTGGAGTATGCCGACGTGCTCGGCATCCCCTTCGATTTTGCCTCCAAGCCCGTTGTCGCCCCGCCCGTCCCGCCCCGGCCCACCATCCGTGTGCAGGCCGTCATTCCGGACCGGGACGCATTGGAGATTACCTTTCCCCGCGTTGAGGGATACCGCGTCGAACTGCCCGATGAACACCTCACCGCGCGCTTTTCCCCTGATTCCGTTTTGGAATTGAACCCCGATCTCGTTGGCCCGTCTGTCACGAAGAACGAGGGCATCATCGGCGAGGGGGTGGAATTGAAGGTTGAGGATCCGGGTTCGATGCGCCCGTCCACCGTTCTCTTCCATCTCACCAAGCGCCTGCTCTACACCCAGTTCCGCGATCCCGGCGAGGAGCCCAGGCTGCACCTGTTCGGCCAGCTCAAGCAGATCACCCGCCAGTGGCTCGACGGCGGCTACCTGCGCTGCACCGGCGGCACCTATCCGGCGCAGGTCATCTACCCCGAAATCGCCAACATGGCCTGTGAGCGTATCAAGGCGGCCATCACCGAAACGCTCGCCGGCAAAAAGCCCATCAAGGCCATTCTCGACGCGTACAACCCCACCGGCTCCACGCGGCACGTCAACTTCACGACCTCGAAGCTCACCCGCTGGAAAACAGCGCCGGACAAGTGCCACGTCAACTGGGCCATATACGACAGCGAATGGGAGGCCGAATTCTGCCGCGTGGCCGAGTCGCATCCGCGGGTTCGGAGCTATGTGAAGAACCACAGCCTTGGTTTCGAGGTGCCCTACCTCTGCGGCGCCATGCAGCGCAAGTACATCCCCGACTTCATCGTGCAGGTGGATGACGGCCGCGACGACCCGCAGAATTTGGTGGTCGAAATCAAGGGATACCGCGGCGAGGACGCCAAAGAAAAGGCCAACACCATGCGCGCCTACTGGGTGCCCGGCGTGAACAACCTGGGCAGGTTCGGCCGCTGGGCCTTTGCCGAATTCACCGAAGTGTTCGAGATCGAGGCCAAGTTTGGTGAAATGATAAACCGGTGCGTGGCGGGTGAAGAATGAGACATTTATGGGGCGCGGCAGGCAGACAAGAATAGGCAGACAAGAATGTCTGCCTCACATTGCAGGAATCAACTTGCAGCAGGACTGGACATGGGTGAAAGCGACGGATTTCTGAGACAGATCGCCGCCGAAATCCCCAAGGGGGTATCATCGGCGGATCCTTGCACAGGAGAAACAGCCATGGCAAATACGCCCAATGTGAGGCAGACATCCCCGTCCGACAATGTGGGGCGGACATTCCTGTCTGCCGGTCCCGCAGAGCAGACATCCCCGCCTGCCGACAATGTGGGGCAGACATTCCTGTCTGCCGATTCCCCATTCCCAGGCTCTCTCTCGGGCCTGCCCATCCAGAAAACCAGCCGCCGTCTGCCGCATTGGACCTGTGAATCCGTCATCTATTGGATCACATTCCGCATGGCCGATTCCCTGCCACAAAATGCACTGGACCTGTGGCGGGAGGAGAGGGACATCTGGCTGCGGCACAACCCGGAACCCTGGGACGAGTGCCAATGGCGCGAATACAACCAGCGTTTCGGCGACCGGCTGGACCAGTGGCTGGATGCCGGATACGGCTCCTGTGTACTGGCCAGGCCGCATGTCCGCGAGGCGCTTCAAGAGTGCCTGCTGCGCTTTGACGGGGTTCGCCTGCAACTCCACGCCGCCGTCATCATGCCCAACCACGTTCAACTTCTGATGGAGCCGCTCGGCGGAAACAATTTGTCGCAACTGATGAAAGGCATCAAAGGCGCCAGCGCCCGCAAGATCAACCTGTTGACCGGCGCCTCCGGACAATTCTGGCTGGACGAATCCTTTGACCACATCGTCCGCAGCGAGGCCCAGTACTTGCATTTCGTGGATTACATCCGGGACAACCCCGTCAAAGCCGGACTAAACGAAAGCGAATACTGGCACTTCAAATGTGGGGCAGACATTCCTGTCTGCCCTTCTGACTTGCAGTGTGGGGTAGACATTCCTGTCTGCCCTTCTGACTTGCAGTGTGGGGTAGACATTCCTGTCTGCCCTTCTGACTTGCAGTG
>CAIXUF010000312.1 GCA_903922535.1 Candidatus Hydrogenedentota bacterium | reverse complement strand
TTTGCCGGTTGGATCGGTGACATTTTCAGCGCGTCTTCGCGTGCAAGTATTGCCATGGACGGCAACAAGTCTGTGACGGCGAACTTCCTGGCCGAAACGTACACCTTGACCTACACGGCTGGGGAACACGGGTCTCTCGACGGTACAACATTGCAGACGGTGGTGTACGAGGGCAGTGGCACGGCGGTGGAAGCCGTGCCCGATTCCGGCTGCCGTTTCATTCAGTGGAGCGACGGATCCACGCAGAACCCGCGCACGGATGCGAATGTGATGGAGGACATTACAGTAACGGCGCAGTTCACAGTAGTTTACTCGCTGACCTATGCCGCTGGGGAGCACGGAACAGTCCTTGGCGCGTTGACTCAGACGTTGGACGAAGGCATGAGCGGC
Organism: Candidatus Hydrogenedentota bacterium; assembly: GCA_903922535.1. The sequence goes on along the minus strand of CAIXUF010000312.1, from coordinate 9,957 downwards.
ACGACGGTGGCCGCTGTGGCGGACATTGGCTGGCGCTTTGTCCAGTGGAGCGACGGCGCGACCACTGCGGTTCGTCAGGACGCGAACCCAACGATGAACGTTTCCATCACAGCGGAGTTTGCCGAAGCCGCGGCGTACCGCGTTGATGTACAGAACACCGCCGGACCTTGGGACGGCACCGCATGGTCCACGGCGTTCCGGGACATCCAATCGGCGGTGGATGCCGCCGCCAACGGCGGCGGTGGTGATGTGTGGGTCGCCGCAGGTGCGTACACTTCCGTGAGTGACCCGGTGGTGACGATGCGGCCCGGCGTGCTTCTCTATGGCGGGTTTACTGGCACGGAGACCACGGGCGATCAGCGCGGCTGGCTGGCGAACGGCACCGTCATCGACGGTGAAAACGCACACCGCTGCGTGGTTGGCTCCAGTGAAGCCGTGTTGGACGGCTTTACCGTAATGCGGGGATACGCTGATTGTGGCGGCGGAATGTTGAACAGCGGGGCTTCGCCGACGGTGGCCAACTGCACGTTCGTCGGCAGTTCATCCTGGACTTACGGCGGTGCGATGTTCAACGTCAACGCTTCCTCGGTGATGCTGGCGAACTGCGTGTTCATGAACAATTCGACCAGTGGCTGGGCTAGCGGCGGTGCGATGCACAACATTGGGTCTTCGCCGATGTTGACGAACTGTACTTTCGCTGGCAATGTGGTCAATCGCAACTATGGCGGCGGCGGGATGGTTAACCAGTCCTCTTCGCCGATGTTGATGAACTGCGTCTTCACAGGCAACAGGGCCAATCTCTATTTTGGCGGCGGCGCGATGGTTAACAGTTCCTCTTCGCCGGTGTTGACGAACTGCACGTTCACAGGCAACTGGGCCAATCCCGAAGTCCCGGGCTATTATGACGACCACTCGGCGGGTGGGATGAAGAACTACTCATCTTCGCCGACGTTGACGAACTGCGTCCTTTGGGGAGACACCCCACTTTGGCATGGAGAGATATACAACGATTCGTATTCCACGTCGTCACTGACATATTCGTGCGTCCAGGGGGGTTATGAGGGGACGGGGAACATAAGTGCTGACCCGCTTTTTGTTGCTGGCAACGGAGACAGTTTGCAGCTTCAGGTGGGTTCCCCATGCATTGACACGGGTACGGCGGCGGGAGCGCCCGCCGTGGATATCCGCAACGTGGCCCGTCCCCAGGGTGCGGGCATAGATATGGGTGCCTACGAGGGGCCTGTTGCGCCGGAAGACATCATCACACTCACAATGCAGGTTTCCCCGGCCGGTCAAGGCGGTACAATACCGTCCGAAGGGGTGCATTCCTTTGTTCGCGGCGATAAGATTCCGCTCTCTACATGGGCATCCACCGGCTGGTCATTTGCCGGTTGGAGCGGCGACATTTCCGGCGCGTCTCCGCGCGCAAGCATTGTCATGGACGGCAGCAGGTCGGTGACGGCGAACTTCCTTGCCGAAACGCACACCCTAACGTATATGGCAGGGAGACACGGAGCCGTCAACGGCGACACATTGCAGACGGTGGCGTACGATGGCGATGGCACGCCCGTGGAAGCCGTGGCGGATACCGGCTATCACTTTGAGCAGTGGAGCGACGGTTCGACGGAGAATCCGCGCACGGAAACAAAAGTAACAGGTGATGTTTCCGTGACGGCGAACTTCGCGCCGGACCAGTACACGGTGACGCTGGATCCGTCGGGCGGCAGCGTGTCGCCTGACCGCGTGACGGTGGCTTACGGCCTGAGCTACGGTACCCTTCCAACGCCCGAGCTAGCCGACTTCAGCTTTGAGGGGTGGTGGACCGGCGTCGAGGGTACGGGCGTGGAGGTGACGGAGTCCACGGCGGTGACGATTACCGCCGACCAGACGTTGTATGCGAAATGGAGCGCGCCGATTGCCATCACGATAACGGCGGATGAACAGACCAAGGTCTACGGCGGCGCCGAGCCGGCGCTGACTTGGCGCATCACGTCCGGGCCGCTGGAATCGGGCGGCCTGCTCAGCGGCGCGCTCGTGCGCGAGCCCGGCCCGACCGTGGGCGCCTATGCCATCAGCCAGGGCACGCTGTCGGCCCCGCGGAACTACTCGGTCAGCTTTGTCGGCGCGGTGCTGACCATCCTGCCCAAAACGTTGACAGTGGCGGATGCGGCGGCCCTGGACAAGGTCTATGACGGCACCACGGACGCGGCATTTGCGGGGACGACCCTTTCCGGGGTGGTCGAAGGCGACTTGGTCACCGTGACCGCGCCCCCCATGGGATTCTTTGCCAGCCCCGATGCGGGCACAGGCATATCGGTTGCCGCCTCGGCGCCATGGATCCTGGGCGGTCCGTCCGCCGGCAACTATACGCTGGCGCAGCCGCAGGGGCTTGCAGCAGATATCACGGCGAAGGAACTCACGGTGAGCGGCGCTGTTGCCGCGGACAAGGAGTACGACGGCACCACGGACGCGGTCATCAGCGGCGGCGGCATACTGAACGGCGCGATTGACCCACTGGCGGTATTCCTGATTCCGCCCACCGCGGGTTATTTTGCGGACAAGACTGTTGGCGTGGATAAGCCCGTCACGGCAACGTGGCTGCTGGGCGGTTCCGGCACGGGCAACTACACGGTGACGCAGCCGACCGGGCTCACCGCGAACATCACGCCGAAGGCGGCGGCCTTGCTTGATGTGGCGGCACTGGACAAGGAGTATGATGGCGCCACGGCGGCCGAATTCGGATTCAGCCGCCTCGGTGGCATGGTCAACGGAGATGATGTGGTCGTCATTCCGCCCGCGGGTGCCTTTGCCGGCAAGGACGTGGGCACGGGAATCTCGGTAACGGCCACAGCCCCATGGACACTGGGTGGCATCGATGCGGAGAACTATGTCCTGACGCAGCCGTCCGGGCTGACGGCGGACATCACGCCGAAGGCGGTCACCGTGACTGATGCGGTGGCTGAGGACAAGGTCTACGACGGCGCCACGGTTGCGGTCATCAGCAACGGCGGCGTGTTGGACGGTGTGCTGGCAGGGGATAGCGTCAGCTTGCGTTGGCCGGCGACGGGCCTGTTTGAGGACAAGCTAATTGGCCTGAACAAACCGGTGACGGCCACGTGGACCTTGGACGGCATCGACGCGAACAACTACACGCTGCTGCAGCCGGTCGGGCTGTCCGCGGACATTTCAGCGAAGGAGTTGAACGTGTCCGGGGCGGTCGCTTTGAACAAGGTGTACGACGGCAACCGCAATGCGGTGATTACGGGCGCCGTGCTGGCCGAGGGCGGGGTGGTCAGCGGGGACGCGGTTTTGCTGGCGACGCCGATGACGGGCAGCTTTACGGACAAGAACGCCGGGCAGGGCAAGGCGGTGACGGCCGATCTGGGCCTGATCGGCGCGGACGCGGTCAATTACACGCTGATTCAGCCGGTTGGACTGACGGCGGACATCACGCCCATGCCAATCACGGTAACGGCGGACGCCCAAACAAAAACGGTCGGTGCGGCCGACCCGGAACTGACGTACCGTGTCAGTCCGGCGCCGGTGTCTGGCGACCTGTTTGGCGGCGCGCTGAGCCGTGTGGCAGGCGAGGAACTCGGCAGCTATGAAATTCTCGAAGGCACCCTGACGGCGGGCGCAAACTACAGCGTCACCTACGTGGGCGCGAACTTGACTATCACAAGCAGGCCGGTCAGGGTGAGTGCGGATGGCGTGACGAAGGTGTACGGGGAGGCGGACCCGGTCTTGAGTTATCAGATTACCTCGGGCTGGCTTGATCCCGGCGATTCGTTGAGTGGCACGTTGACGCGCGCTTCGGGCGAATCGGTGGGCGCGCATGCCATCAGTCAAGGCACGCTTGCCGCGCCGCCCAAGTATCTCCTGAGCTTTGTGGGCGCCAACCTGACGATTGTGCCCAAGCCGTTGACGGTGACGGGCGCGGTTGCGTCCAACAAGGTGTACGACGGGACCACGCTGGCGAGAATCACCGGCGCCACGCTGACGGCGGGCGGTGTGATTTCCGGTGATGTGGTCTCACTGGCAAGCCCGATGACAGGCGCCTTTGCCGACAGGGATGCGGGCTTGGTCAAGGTGGTCGCGGCGGCACTGAAACTGGCGGGCGCGGGCGCGGCCAATTATGCGCTGATACAGCCGGCCGGGCTGAGCGCGAATATCACGCCGAAGCCGGTGACGGTGACCGCGGACAACAAGTCGAAGATGCTCGGTTCACCCGACCCGGCGCTGACCTATGCGGCCAGCCCGGCGCTGGCGGCGGGCGATTTCCTTCCCGGTGCATTATGCCGTGTGCCCGGCGAGGAGATGGGCGCCTATGCCATCAACCAGGGCACTTTGAGCGCGGGAACGAACTACACCATTTTGTCATTCGTTTCGGGGACTTTCACGATCACGCCGACCGGACCGAACTTTGTGATCTCCGATGTTGTGGGACCCGATCACGCGGCCTTGGGCGATTCGGTTACGGTGACGTACACGGTGGCGAATACAGGCATGAGCGGCACCTTGTCGGGGCGTTACGACGCGGTGAGAACCTCTTCCGGGACCATGGTCTTCGAGCAGGCGGTCAACGGCGGTCTTGCCGCGGACGCGAGCGAAACCCGGCAGATAAGCTTCGCGATGCCGCAACTCGATGGAGACCAGACCTGCTTCACGGTCACCGTGGACAACCGGAACAACATCGCCGAAGGGGACGAGACCGACAACACGCTGGCGGCCATTCCCTGCACGGAAATGTGGCGTCCTGACCTTGCGGTGACCGGGGTGACCGTTCCGGCCACCGTGGCCGGCGACAGTACGGTGGGCGTCAAGTTCAGCGTGGCGAATCTGGGGCGTGCGGTGGCGCTGCCCTTCTGGATGGATGGTGTGTACCTGCAGCCGGAGTCCGGCGGGCCGATGACGCTGGTGGGCCGTCCGATCCACCGTCAATCGCTGGCCAGGAACACGGAATACGAGGAGACTTGCACGTTTGTTGTGCCGGGCCGCCTGCCCGGGGGCTTCTACCGGGTGTGCGTTGTGGCCGACGTGGCCGACGTGGTCCGGGAAGAGGGCGCGCCCGAGAACAACACGGCGTTTTCGGCGGACACACTGCAATTGACGCAACCGCCCAGGCCCAACCTCGTGGTGGAACAGGTCGGCACGCCCGCCGACGGGCTGGTCGGGACGGAATTCAATGTCACATGGCGGGTGGGGAATGCGGGAAGCGTTCCCGTCCAGGGCGCATGGACGGACCGGATCTCCATCGTGGACGCGCTGACGGAAGCGCACGTGTATGACACGGAGGTGGCGGTCAGCGCCACGCTCGACGCCTTGGGATTCTATGAGCAGACGCGCACGCTGCGCTATCCCTCGCGTGCGGGTGAGTACCGGATTGTGGTGTTCACCGACTGTGCCGATGCTGTGAACGAGGGAACCGAAGGCGGGGAAGGGGACAATATCGGGACCTCGTCCGACTTTTGTGTGGAAACGATTCTCGTGACGGTGGCAACCCCCGTTGACAATGCGCCGGCCGGCACGTCGATACCGTTGATCGGTGAAGCCCACCGGGCGAATGGAACGCCCGTGGCCAACGCGAATGTGGAAGTCAACGTTGGAGTGCAGGGGACCTTCCGCACGGTTACGGCCGGCACGGATGCGACGGGCGCGTTCTACGCCACGTTCAACCCGCTGCCGACGGAGGCCGGGCTGTATTCGTTGAGCGCGGGCCCTGCCGGTTCCGGCCTGGGAGAGGTTCAAGACTGGTTCAGCCTGTGGGGCATCCTGGTGGATCCGAAATCGGCCTCGGTGCAGATTCTGCCGAACGCACCGGCGCAGACCTTGGTGTTTACCATTACCAATCCGGGGGACCAGGCCACGAACGGACTTGCCGCGTCGCTTGGCGGTATTCCGTCCGGCGTGAGCGCCACAGCGGAACTTGCCGAAACAACGCTGCCAGGGCTGGGCTCCACAACGTTGCGCATGGCGCTCAGCGCGGTTCCGTCGGCGCAGGGGAGTTACGAGACGCTGCTTCAGATTGCCACCACGCAGGGCGGTGCCGTCACGGTGCCGATCCAGGTTGAAGTGAAGTCTCCTGAGCCGGTGCTTGTGGTGACACCGGCCCGGCTGCAGGGCGGCATGCTGCGGGCGACCGCCACGGAGACACACCAGACTGTCTACTCGTTCGATATTGGCAACACGGGCTCGCGCGACGCGGAGAACGTGCAGGTTATGCTTCCGCAGGGCGCCGATTGGATGAGTCTGATTACGCCGTTGAGCATCCCGGTCATCGCACCGGGAGAGAAAACCACGGTGCAGTTGATGCTCGCGCCGCCCGCGGCGCTTCCTCTGGGAACGTACACCGGCGGACTGGCGGTCTCGTGTCCCGGAAACTGGCTTGCGGTTCCCTTTGAGTTCACGTGCATTTCGGACCTGAAGGGTTCGCTGCGGGTGACGGCAAAGGACGAGGCCAGCTATTACGGCGAGGGCAAGCCGAATCTGGCGGGCGTCACGGTGCGTCTGCTGGATGCGGTTAGCAGACAGCCGCTCGGATACGAACAGATCACCGATCAGGATGGAGTTGCCCTGTTTGAAAACGTTCCCGAGGGGTATTGCCACGTCGAGGCCGTGGCGACCCAGCACAGGTCCTCCACCACGATGGTCAAGATCGTCAGCGGCGTGGTCACAGAGATGACCGCGTTCCTGCCGATCGAGTCCGTGCGGATGGATTGGTCCGTGGTGCCCACACAGATTGTGGACGAATATGTGGTTCACCTCGTGGCGGAGTTTGAGACGAATGTCCCTGCGCCCGTGGTCACCGTGACGCCCCCGCTGATTGAACTGGACGGGCCCAAGCAGGTGGATCTCGAAGTGGAGAACCACGGCCTGGTCGCGGCGCAAACCGCCCACTTCGACGTGGTCAACCAGGGCGCATGGATAATCGAGCCGCTGGTCACGGATCTTGGAGACCTTCCGGCCATGTCCAGGCGCGTCATTCCGGTGAACATCTACCGGAGTCCAGACTATCCGTCCGGGGAAGCATGCGACGTGAGCAGTCTGAGTCTGGTCTATTCGTATGTCGTGGGCGAACGCGTCTACGTGACGGTTCCGGTCAACCTGCACAGGGCCAGTGTTCCTGATTGTTCGCCGTGGGTCCCGACTCCCATAAGTGTCGGTGGCGGTGGCGGCGGATGGATTGTCGGTGGCGGCGGCGCAACCGTCAATAATCCTCCCGATCCCGTTCCGCAGCCGGTGTACTGCGGGGAAGATCTCGATCCGTTGACGGGCGTGTGCGCCCTCGTCACGATGCAGATTGACCAGCGGGCGGTGATGACCCGCGCGGCCTTTGCCGCCAAGCTGGGCATCAGCAATGACAACGGGACTGATACCATCGAGGATCTGTCGGTTGCGCTCTACGTCAAAGACAAGACCGGGGCGGACGCCACGGAAATGTTTGAGATTCAGGGTCCCGCGCTGGCAGGGGTCGATGACGTTGATGGCACGGGCATGATCCTTCCCCTGACCACGGGGACGGCAAACTGGACGCTTATACCCGGACGGGACGCCGCACCCGCCAGCATGACGACGTACTATGTCTCCGGAACCGTGCAGTACACCATGGGCGGGGCCACCATGACCATGCCGCTGTTCCCCGTGGCCATTGATGTGTATCCCGATCCCAAGCTGGAACTGGACTATTTCCTGGAAGAGCGGGTGTACAGCGACGACCCGTTCACGGCGGAGATAGAACCCGCGGTTCCGTTCGCGCTGGGGCTGCTGGTGAAGAACGACGGTGCGGGTACGGCCAACGCGCTGACCATCACCTCGGGTCAGCCACGCGTCATCGATAATGACTCCGGGCTTCTCATCGGTTTCCAGATCCTCTCGTCGGAAGTCAACGGCGCGCCCAAGACCCCGTCGCTGACGGCGGATTTCGGCTCGCTGGCCCCGGGTGCCATCGACGTGGCGCAGTGGAACCTGACCTCGACGCTGCAGGGAAAATTTATCTCCTTCGAGGCCACGTACGAGCACGTAACCGATCTGGGCAGCAAGGTGCAGTCCCTGTTTGACCAAGTCAATATCCACCCCTTGACGCATGTCGTCGCGGTGGATGAGCCTTCGGCGGACGGGCGTCCCGATTTCCTCGCGGACGACATGCCGGATACCGACAAGATGCCCGACCACCTGTATGCCAGTGACGGTCAGACCCTGCCGGTCTCGGGCGTCAACACCGGCATTGTGACAGACACGGCGGGCGGAATCACCACCGTCACCGTGCCCGCGGAGCCCGGCTGGTTCTACGCGCGCTTTGAGGATCCGACTGGCGGTGGCCTGGCATTGACGTCCGTGCGGCGCGCGGATGGAAAACAGCTTCTCGTGGGGCCGAATGCGTGGCAGACGCCCTATGTTGCCCACCTGCCCCAGACACCCGCGACTATTCCGGCGGAGGTGCACCTGTTCGACTACCAGGCGGCGCTGGCCGGACCCAGCGTGACCTATATGCTTGAATTCGGCACGCCGCCGGAGCGTCCGGTGATTACGCTCAACGGCGACGGCACGGTCTACGTTCAGGTTGGCGGCCGCTACATTGAGGAGGGCGCCACGGCGTCCGACAGCGTCGACGGCGACCTTTCCGCGGTCATTCAGACCTACAATCCGGTTGACACCAACACGGTCGGCTCCTATCTCGTCGAGTACAACGTGGAGAACTCCCGCGGTGTGATGGCCGTGCAGATGTCCCGCGTTGTCCAGGTGGTCCCGGCGGGCTGGCTGCGCAATGGCACCGTGCAGGCCGTGATCGCGCCCAACGCGGCAATCGCCCGGGGCGCTGCATGGCAGCTTGACAATGGCCCATGGTGGCCGGGCAATTACGTTGCAGCCGACGTGCCGCTGGGCGGTCATACCGTGACATGCCAGGACATTGCAGGCTGGGTAACCCCGCCGCCGGTATCCTTCATGCTTCACGACAACGAGGCAAAGACTGTGAACGGCGTTTATAGGGCGGTTCTGCAGTCGGTGACAGGTCTGAATCATCAAGACGCAGTGTCGGCAATTCTCGCCGCGGGGCTGGCCGTTGGAACAGTCACCGAAGCGTGCGGCGCCCTTGCGGCGCCCGGAACGGTCCTGGCCCAGGATCCGCCTGCCTCCACCGTCCTCGAAGACGGCAGCGTCGTGAACCTGGTGATTGCGGACGAGACGGCACCGGTGATCATACTGAACGGCCCGTCAACGCAGGCCGTGGAATGCGGGGACATATATGCGGAACTCGGAGCGGCCGTAACCGACAACTGCCCGGACGGCCCGGTTGCCGCGGTGGGCGGTGATATCGTGAACACAGTGGTTCCGGGCACCTACGTGGTGACGTACAACGCCGCGGACGCCAACGGCAACAACGCTGCCGAAGTTACGCGCGCGGTTGTTGTGACCGGCCCCGTAAAGTATCGTGTCAACGCGCAGAACACCGCCGGACCGTGGGATGGCACCACTTGGGCCACGGCGTTTCGGGATATTCAGTCCGCGGTGGATGCCGCCGCAAACAACGGCGGCGGCGACGTCTGTGTTGCCTCGGGTGCCTACACTTCCGCAAGCGACCCGGTGGTGACGATGCGGCCCGGCGTGAATCTCTATGGCGGGTTTGTGGGTACTGAAACCTCGGGTAACCAGCGCAACTGGTTGGCGAATTCCGCCGTCATCGACGGGCAGAAGGAGCACCGTTGTGTGATCGGCGCCGACAACGCGGCGTTGGACGGCTTCACCGTCACACGGGGAAGAGCCTATGAAGGCGGCGGGATGTACAACTACGCCTGTGCCCCGATGGTTGCGGACTGCGTTTTCGCGGGCAATACAGCCGACTATATCGGCGGTGCGGTGTCCACCTGGTACGCCTGCGCTCCGGCGTTTGCGAACTGCGTGTTCACAGGGAACGTGGCCGGCTACGGCGGCGCGACAAGCAACGTATACTGTTCTGCA
>CAIXUF010000311.1 GCA_903922535.1 Candidatus Hydrogenedentota bacterium | reverse complement strand
CAGCACGGCGTTGACCATGGCGGCCAGTCTCGGCAGTGACGGTTTTGACGGCAGCGTGACCGGATTGAAAAACCCCTCCGGCGGTTCGCTGTCGGGTCTGTTGCTGACCGTTCCGCTGGAAGCCACGCTGGACGCCGGGGCTTGGGGCGGCAATACGACGGAGGCTCTGACCGTCATCGCCACGGTAACCAATCCGGCGGACATCAATAACAACTATGGCCAGCCGTATGTCGCGCCGCCGGCAGTGGTGACCGCCGCTGCCGTGGCACTCAATCCCCCGGTGACTCCGGGCAACGATACTCTGGCTCCCGGCCAGTCGTTCACCCTCACCCCCGACCCAACCCAGGAGAATGTCGCCTCAATCAGTGTCAGCGGGGATTATTCCGCAGACAACCTCTCCGGCGCGCAGTCCGGCTCCGATTACATCTTTACGGACACCAACACCGCCGACAGCAACAACAATCCGGGTAACTGACACCGGGCCACCGGAAACGGTCGCGCTCCCTTTCCCCGCCAAGCCCCGGCATAAACCGGGGCTTTCCTGTCCCCCACCCGCCCACCCCCAATGCTTGCCCCCTCCCACACCCAGGGGGCGGCGCTGATTTTTCCAGCTTGCGCTATCCGCGCAAACTCACACAATTTTGAAACGCTGCGCGTCGAGTCACCGACCGCTACGGGCAGTTCCCTACGGGCTGCCCCTGCCTTTTTGTCTCCTTCATTTCCGTTTGCTGATGTCTCCGGTTGTGGCTTCGTCGCCCTCACTGGCCCGCTGTTCGCTCCGGGGCCGACGCGTACCCTAAAGGGAACCCCCGCTGGCCGCCATCGCTCGCGGGCCTATTTCGTGAAGGGCGACTACACCAAACCGAGCGACATCAAGTCGCAAACACAAATATGAACAACGACAAAAACAGTCATCACCTCACCCCGTCAGGGACAACTGCCCATCCCGAGCAGACCGTTCCAGACAACAAACGCGGCACCCGCACCACGCCGCAACCAGAAGCAAACCGCGCAGTTAAAAGCCCGTCTTACGACCTTTGGCAAGACCCGTTCGCCTTATTTGACTTGGAAAGGTTCAACTATGTGGCGGGCGTCATCCTCTTGGTATTCGCCCTCTCGTGGATAGGGTGCGAACTGTTCACCGTGCGCCCGGAAATCAAACAGGCGATTTATAAACTGGAAACCCGCCAACCATAACCCTCTGACACAGACACCATGAACACAGACACCAGCCATAACCGCCTCTTTTTGGGGGCAATTCACCAGCCGGAACAGGCCGTTTCCATCACCCCGCGCAGCCGCCTCATTCATGGCGATTGCGTCCAACAACTACGCGAACTCCGCGCCGAATCCGCGGACTTTGTTTTGACCGATCCGCCTTATCTTGTGGCCTACAAAGACCGCACCGGCAGGACCATCCAGAACGACGATAATTCGCGCTGGCTCTTTCCCGCCTTCGCCGAGTTGTTCCGCGTGTTAAAGCCCAATTCCTATTGCGTCAGTTTCTACGGCTGGAGCAAAGCGGAGCGATTTTTGTCCGCTTGGAAGGAATGCGGCTTTCAGCCCATCGGGCATTTCGTTTGGGTGAAGGGTTACGCCTCGCTCGTTCGGCACAGTCAAATGCGCCACGAACAGGCTTACTTGTTAGCCAAAGGCAATCCCCTGCCCCCGAAAAATCCGCCCCCGGATGTTTTGCCGTGGAAATACACCGGCAACAAATTGCACCCGACGCAAAAGCCGGTGTCGGCCCTCACGCCATTGATCGAGGCATACGCGCCCCGTGAAGGGATTGTCCTGGACCCGTTCGCAGGTTCAGGCAGCACCGGCGTTGCGGCCTTGCAATGCCGACGCCGTTGCCTTCTGATTGAAAAGGACGACACCCATTGTGAAACCATCCGGGCACGTTTTGAAAACCTGCCCCACCACCTGACAACTGCCATCGTGCGCAACCTTCCCGCCACCCGAAAGACCCTGTTTTCACACATGGCGACCCTCGTT
>CAIXUF010000310.1 GCA_903922535.1 Candidatus Hydrogenedentota bacterium | reverse complement strand
TTTCCACGACCAACTATTCCTCCGTGGTCGAATCGATCACGAACTCGCCCGTGGCCAACGGCGCCACGCAGTATGTCTGCATCGGCGCGACGGTGGCGGGCAACGACTTCACGCCTGTCAGCGCGACCAACGTCACGCTGACATTGACCAACAATGCCTCCCTGACGTGGACTTGGCAGACGCAATTCCTGCTGACGACGCAGACCAACGGTAACGGGAGCATGACGGCGGCGGACGGTTGGTACATTTCGGGCAGCAGCACGGTGTTGACGGCCAGTGCCGCGTCAAACTGGCACTTCGATCACTGGGAAGGCGATACGAACGGTTGCGGGATAGAGGGCGCCACCCTCACGGCGCCGATGACACAGGCACGCACGATCACGGCTGCCTTTGAGGTCGACGGCAAGACCTTGACGGTGATCTCGGACCAGGGCGGAACTCTGCCCGGGACGACCGTCACAAACTATGGCACGCCGATCGACGCGTGGGTGACGAACTCACCGGTGGTCAACGGCACCACGCAGTATGCCTGCACGGGCGGGGCCGTCGTTGGCAACGACTACACGCAGGTGAACCCCACCCACGTGACCCTGACTCTGACAAATGATGCCATCCTGACCTGGCAGTGGCAGGCGCAGTACTGGCTGACGACGCAAACCAACGGCAACGGGAGCATGACGGCGGCGGACGGTTGGTACGTTTCGGGCAGCAGTACGGTGTTGACGGCCAGTGCCGCGGCAAACTGGCACTTCGATCACTGGGAAGGCGACACGAACGGTTGCGCGACCACAGACAATGTGATCACCGTGACGATGACACAGGCACGGACGATCACGGCGGCATTCGTTCCGATCGTGAGGCGGACCCTGACTGTGCGCGCTTCGCCGGCGGGGAGCGGAACCGTCCTCGGCGGCGGCGCGTACGAAATCGGTCAATGGGCCACTTTGACCGCCGTGTCAACCAACGGCTGGCGTTTTCTGCGCTGGCAGCCGGACGGGAACACCAATGCCACGTGGCAGGTGACGGTGTCGACCGCCGCGACGTACACGGCATACTTCCAGCAGACCGGCATTGTCACCGGAGCGGTCGTCCCCCCCGAGGCGGGTGTGGTCGCTGGTGGCGGCACGTATGACGTGGGGCAGCAGGTCCCGCTGTCCGCGTTCTCGACCAACGCGGGATTTATTTTCAGCCGCTGGCTGGATGGCGTGGCGACGACCAGCCGCGTGGTGACGACGGCCGCCGGCACGAACATTTTCACGGCGTGTTTTGCCACGGCCATCACCGTGCGAGCCTCGGCAGTGCCGCTGGCTGGTGGCCGCGTCGCCAACACCCCGGCGCCGCCGGAAGGCGGCGTCTTGGCGGACGGCATCAAATACCCCTCCAACGCGACCGTCACCATCACGGCCACCGTGTCCAACAACTGGCGGTTCGTGAAGTGGTCGGACGGCATCTCGAACACCCTCACGCGCACCTTCTCGCCGCTGCGCACGAACGTGAACCTGGCGGCGTGCTTCACGCAGCGCTGGACCGTTGCGACGGCGGTGGCGCCGGCCGGGTCCGGCAGCGCCACCGGCGGCGGCATCTATGACGACGGCGCCGCGGTGCGCCTGGCGGCCACGCCCGCGGCGGGGTGGATGTTCAAGCAGTGGCAGGACGCAAACACCGCGACGGCGCGCACCGTGATCATCAGCGGCAATGCGACATACACCTCGCTCTTTGCGCGCGCGGCTACGCTCACGGTCGTGTCTTCGCCCGTCACGGGCGGCCGCGTCACAGGCGGCGGCGCCTATGAGACGAACACCACGGCGACGCTTACGGCAGTCCCGAGCAACAACTGGCGGTTCGTGAAGTGGAATGACGGCAACACCAACGCTACGCGGCAGGTGGTGGTGTCGGTTAATGCGACCTACACGGCAACCTTCATCCAACGTGGCACGCTGATGGTACAGGCGGCGCCGCCCGAGGGCGGCAGCGCGACGGGCGGCGGGGATTATGACGTCGGCGCGATGGCGACGCTCAGAGCCGCAGCCGGCAGCGGTTGGCGGTTCGCGAAATGGAATGACGGCATCGTCACCACGTCGCGGACGGTGACGGTCACGGCGGGGGTCAAAACCAACCTGGCGATCTTCGTGCAACAGGCCCGGATCTTGACGGCGGCCGATCCGGCCGACGGTGGCACGGTGACGGGCGGCGGCACGTACGACACGAATGCCTGGGTTTCGCTCGGCGCGAAACCCAATTCACATTGGAACTTCTTAAGATGGGTGGACACGAATGCGGCAACATCGTCTCGCAGCGTCAGGGCTTTGGTCGGCGGAGCGACCTACACGGGATTGTTTGTGATGGCGACGGGTGAAATCGGGGTCAGCACAAACCGGCTGGAGTTTGGCGCGGTGCCGGTGGGTCAGGTGGCCACCCAGAAGGTGGCGGTCGTGAATTGGGGTCCCAAGGCGGTGACGGTGACGTCCGTAACCGTGCCCACCGGTTACGCGGCCACACCTACGGCCTTTACGCTGGCATCCAACGGCATGACCAACGTGACGATCGTCTTCAGGCCGACCGTGGTTTCCAGCGCCATGACCGGCACCGTGACCCTGGTGTCGAACGCGGCACGCGGCGTGGCGAAGGTCGCGGTGAGCGGCGCAGGAGTGGCCGCCACGCGGGTGATCCGGTTGTCGGGCGACCTCACCTTCGGCCCGGTCATGATCGGCACGACCAACAGCCTGCCGTTGACCGTCTCCAACGACGGCAACTCGCCGATGACTGTGACCACCCTGGCGTTCTCCGGAACGGGAAGCACAACGTTCAAGTTGCCGGGCACGAAGGCACCCTTCACGGTGGCCTCGGGCGGATCGACGAACCTGACCGTGACCTTCACGCCCACGGCCGTGGCAACCAATCGGGCGACGCTGACCGCAACCGTGACTGGCATGACGACCGGGAGCACGAACACACTGGTTGCAACCGGCATCGGTTCAGCGATAACTAGGAGCGCCGCCGCGCTGAAGGCAACGGCGTTTGTGGCCAAGGTCGGCGCAAATGCCGGCGGCGGGGCGCTGGTGGTGCGCGTGATTGACCTCACGCTGCCATCCGAACTGCCTGAAAGCGGGGAATTGGCGACGGTGGTCGTGGCAGGTGGCCGGGTGCAG
>CAIXUF010000309.1 GCA_903922535.1 Candidatus Hydrogenedentota bacterium | reverse complement strand
TCAGCGGCATCGGGTGCGTGATCTTGAACCAGTTTCCCGCCACGATGGCGCCGCCGTCGATGTTGTCCTCGACCACGCCGGTCTCGTGGGCGTCGTAGGTGGCCAGGAGCTGTTCCCGGCGTGCCAGTTCACGCGCCCACGCGCTGTCGGCGACGACGCCGTACTGCGCAAGCACCGTGGCAAGCTCCATGGGTCCGTACCACAGGGAGCGTCCGCAGCAGCCCGACGATTCCGGGTGGGACCAGGCACCGCTGTACACGTCCCCACCCGAGCCGGGGGAGACACTGGTGCGGTTGAAAAACAGGGACAGGATGTTGCGCGCATCGTTGCGTCCATTGGGGAAGACGTCCGGATGTTCTATGAGGTATCGCGCCACGAACTCGGTCACATTCTCCGCCTGGACATCGTCCACCCAGTCCCAGTAATTCCGGCCCCAGGTGTCATCGGCCGTCCATCGTGGCAGCAATTCATCACGCAGCCAGGCCCGGCCCGCGTCGCGCGCCTTGACGATGTTTCCGTCCTCGCCAGTGTACCCAAGCCGAATCAACTCATCGAAAAAGGTGAGCAGAAACGCGACCCCGCTGGTCATATGGTCGTCCCACGAGGCGTCTTCAGGGTTCGCATAACGGTTCCACGGGGGCATGCCTGGCGTGTCATTGCGGTGTGCGGCCAGGAGATCGCCCCAGTGTTTGCAGGCGTCAAACCAGCGCCCGGCACCCGTCATCTCGTATGCGTGCAGCAGCGCGAAGCCCGTTTCGGCGACGATGTCGAGCTGGATCATGCCATGGGGATTGCACTGCCCGTAGGGTGTGCCTTTCGTGGGCACGCTGATGAGAAACTGCGGCCAGGGATGGTCCGGCCCGGTCTGGCAGTAGTCGAGGAGATAGTCGGCCATGTAGGTCACGTGCGCGATGGCGGCCGGGTCTCCGCTGTAGCGGTAATAGTCTACCCAGGACGACAACACATAGGCCGCGCGCTGGCCAAGATCGCCGTTGTCCCAGTCGTGCAGGGCGGGGATCGTGATGTCGCCCTCCGGCGAGATGTGCCAGTTCCCGTTGAACACATACTCGGGCGCAGGCAGCGGCGATTTCGGCGGCAACGCCCAAGGATAGCGTTTGAGCGTCTCCGCCGCAATGCGCACCCGGTAATCGAGTTGTCCGTTCAAGCCCGTGTACCACGGCGCGATGACGCCGTTGGCATCCTCCACGGTCGGGTAGGCGAAGTAATGGTCCTGCCGCGCGGCGGCGAGGCTCACCAGTTGGAGCAGGCACAGCGCAAATGTGGACATATCCCTCAGCCTCCTGGACCGGCGCAGACGCGGCGGCCGGTTGCACAGTTTTCGCCTCGCGCGATCTTACTCCAATCGGCCAACCACATTCATTCCCTGCGCTGGCGGCTGAGGCAATCTGCCGCGAATTGGTTCGCCCAATTTGCGGAGATAAAATTCAAGAAAACAATGTAATTCAAGTAATACTGTTTGTCTCAACCCATGTATTATGTTAGGATATTGTTAAGATTGCGTTAGGTACGGATGGCGTGCAAATGCAGTATCTCTTTTCCTAATCAAGGGTTTCGCCGCATGCAGTACTGTTTTCAGCTTTCGGCGCGGTTGCGCAAACGCGCCGGCTTGGCGCTTTGCACAGTTGTGTTTCTTGGGGCAATGGCCGCACCGGCAACGGAACTACTGCCGGGGTTTCCCTCCATCGAAAAACACCGGGTAGAAACGGGCGAGGAAGTGCATCAGTGGCTTACCCGGGAAGCGTGGCGCTATTTCAGCAGTCAAATCGTGGGTGCCGAACTGGACAACTTCATCGGCGTATGGGGAGTGGACGGTGTCTACATTGACGCAAGGCAGTCCACCGTCCTGGACGGATCGCGCGACGAGGACAAAGGGCAGAAGCCGCCGCTGTGGCAGGGGATGGTGGATGTGTTCTTCGACTTGGACTCCCCCTCGATGAGGCATTTTTGCGCCTCGGCGAAGGACATGTACAAAGGACTCTTTATAGCAAAGCAGTTCGATTCGAACATGACTCAGGCGCAGAATATCTGGCAGGACAACGCAAGCGACAATATGCTTCTGCGCCATGGCCAGGCGGACAAGGCCACCGTCTATTATTATCTCGGTCATGTGGCCCATCTTGTTCAGGATCTGACCGTCCCCGCACACACCCACAATGACCCCCACGGTTCGAGCCTGGTCGCGCTGCACGATTCCTACGAGCAGGACTATGCGGCCACCCACTTTCGGGAATACCGGTACGATAATGCCGTGGGCCCGCAATATGTGCTCAAGAATACGCCCATAACCATTCCGGCCAGCCTTTATGAAGCATTTCAGCAGACTGCGGAATACACGGACGATTACGACAGCAACCACGCGGACGGGGAATATGCCAAGAGCGGGCTTGCCGCATGTTTCTTTCCCGACGATTATCCGTCGGCCCTGCTGCACCGTCCCGCCGACGCACTGCGGACCGGCGGCGGCGAAACCAGCACCATTCCCGGCGCCAAGTGCGCCATCATTGCCGATGACCTCATGTACTGGGCCATCAAGCGCACCGCCCAATTGTTCCGGTTCTTCTACAGGGAGGTGGACACCGAACCTTTCCATGCCGAAATCCGTCTTGCCGACCAAGACATCGACCTGTCCTCCGACGAGACAGCCCCGACTCCGTATTGGGGTCCAAGGAAGGCCCTGTTGCACGTGTCCTACAGCACCCACGCAAACACGGACTTCCCAGCAAGCGGCATTGTCAAAGACTCCTGCGTGCTGCATTATGCGTTCAAACCTGACGGGGCCGGTTGGTTCGGAGAACAAACCATACCCTTCCCACAGGGCGCGGGACCAATCGCGCTGCCGACCTATGCGGGTACATACCGGGTCTGGGTTACGGCGGAAAATGGCGCGGGGAATGCCGCCCAACCCGTCTACGGCTATTTCCATGCGCCAGGTTTCGCGCTGCTTCAGCCGCCGACGGGGGGGCGCGTTGCGTATGGCGGCACATTCTCGCTGAATGTCAAAGTGAGCGGCGCGAATGACCAGAGTGCATATGCGTGGCAGAAGGACGACCGGCCCATCCCCGGCGCGGACTCGGACACCTACACCGTGGCGAATGCGGGATTTGGTGACACAGGCCGGTACCGCTGCACCGTGACGGATCCCGCCCAGGGCTCCATAAACACGCCCGCCGCTGCTGTGGAGGTGGTGCAGGGCCTGCCAGCCGCCCAAACCCCGGCCCTCACGGTTGAGATCGCCTTTCTGCTGGTGTTGGGAGCCCTGTCCATTGCGGGAAACACCCGCCGTCGTCCGCGACGCGCGAAGGGCTGAACCGATCAGTTTACGCTGTCAAAGCGGCAGCATCTTCCCCTTGTCGAGGTGGCGGGTCAGGGTCGCGTGCGTGGATGCCTTGGGGTCGTGGGTAACCATGATGACGGTCTTGCCGAAATCCTGGTTCAGCTTGCGCAGGATCGTCAGCACCTCTTCCGCCGAATGCGCGTCCAAGTCGCCCGTGGGTTCGTCGGCGAGAATCATGTCCGGATCCGCAACAAGCGCGCGGGCAATTGCCACGCGCTGTTCCTGCCCCCCCGAGAGCTGCCGGGGATAGTGGGTCATCCGGTCGCCGAGCCCAACCACGTCAAGCACCGTCTCCACATGCTCCTCGCGCTCCCGCCGGCTCAGGCTGGTCAGCAGCAGCGGCATCTCCACGTTCTCGAACGCGGTCAGCACCGGGATAAGGTTAAAGGACTGAAACACAAAACCGATGTGCTCCCGGCGCCAGGTGGAAAGCTCGTCCTCGGTCATGCCGCTGATGTTGTGGTCCAGCACCCGGCACTCACCGTCCGTGGATCGGTCGATGCCGGCGATGATGTGCAGCAGCGTGGACTTGCCAGAGCCGGAGGGGCCCATGAGCGAGAGAAACTCGCCTGCGTCAACGTCCAGATCAATATGGTCCAGCGCAACGACATCGGTGCCGCCGTGGGCAAAGACCTTGCTCAGGTTCCTGATCCGCACGACCTGTTCGTTGGGAGAGGTATTCACCGTGTTTCCCCGCATCACTTCGGTGCGGCCACGACATGCGCGCCTGCGGTTATCTTCTCCAACGGGGAAAGGATGAGCTTTTCATCGCCGGTCAATCCTTCAACAATCTCAACACCCTTTTCGGCTTCGGTTCCCAGTTTTACTTTCACCGCCGCCGCACAGCCTCCCTCAAGCGTGTACACCGCGGGTCCGTCGGGGTTTTGCATCACTGCCGCCTTGGGTATCCAAAGCCGGGGAGTGCCGGCCGCGCCCGAAACCGCATCAGGGGCGTCGCCCAGGAAAGTCACCCGCGCGTTGACCTCGGTCCTGACCCCGTCGTCCGGGTCAACAATGCGCACCTTGGCCTGCACGGTTCCCTTTTGCCGGTCCGCCTGCGGCGAGATGTCGTCCACCAGCCCCGAATAGACCCGGTCCGGGTTGGAGTCCAGCCGAATCTCGGTCTTCTGCCCAACCTTCACCTTGGACAGGTCCGCCTGGTTCACGTCCACCTCCACCTGCAAATCGCTTAGGTCCGCCATGGTCACCACGGAACTCTTGGCGCCCCGGGTGCCGCCGAAATTGGTGTTGGTCACCAGTTCGCCCTGCTCGGCCAGCTTCTCCAGAATCGTGCCGCTGATCGGGGCCTTGATCACAGTGTTGCCGAGTGCCGTCTTGATGTACTCCAGATTGGCCTCGGCCTCGCGCAACTGCGCCTCCGCCGCGGCGATCACTTCGCGCCGCGGCCCCACCGTCACCAGTTCCGCGTTCTTCTGTGCCGAGTTCAACTGCGCCTTGGCCACGTCGCGCGCGGTCCGGGCCCGGTCGAGGTCCTGGTCCGATCCGACGCCGTCTTTCGTGAGCGATTCGGCGCGCTTGTAGTCCTCTTCGGCGTTGCGCAGCGTGGCCTGCGACGAGGCCACGCTTGCCTGGGCCGCCGCGATTTCCTGCGGGCGCGACCCCGATTTCAACTCGTCCAGCCGGGCGCGCAGCGCGCCCGCCGTCGCCTCCCCCGAACGCACTTGCGCCTGGTATTCGTCGTCTTCAATCCGCAGCAGCACGTCACCCTCTTTGACCTTGTCGCCCCGCTTCACGCAGAGTTCCTTGACCCGTCCGATGATCTTCGAACTCACCTCAATCTTGTGCCGGGGCACCACGTAGCCGCTGGCTGTCACCATGGGCACGCCCTTGCCTGCGGCAGGGGATTCCTTTTCCACGGGCGCAGTTCTTACCGGAATGGGCGCATGCATCTTGAAATAAACGCCGTAGCCCGCCGCACCCGCCAAGGCCAAAAGCAGCAGCCATTTCCAAAGCGATCCCCGGCGCCGTGTGCGCTTGCGCTCCTTGTCTATGCGCAGTTTTGAAAGCTGCCCGTCCAGATTCTCGTTTGTCATCGCGCTCTTTCTCTCTCCGTTGACCAATGCACCCAAGCCGTCCTACAACTGCCGCAGTGCGGCAAGCACCGGCTGCCTGGAGGCCGACCACGCGGGCGGAAAGCCCCCCGCCAATCCCATGAAG
>CAIXUF010000308.1 GCA_903922535.1 Candidatus Hydrogenedentota bacterium | reverse complement strand
GTCAAGGAAACCCCGGGCCTGACCTTGACACTGGACTACTCCCATTTTACAAGACAGGGCATTCCGGATGCCGCTGTGGAACCGCTGATAGCCTACACCAGCCACTTCCACGCCAGGGGCGCGCACAAGGGGCGGCTGCAGGCGCCTCTTCCGGCGAATACGATCAACTACAAACGGATTGTAAAGATCATGAAGCAGATCGGGTATCGCGGTTATATTGGACTCGAATACGTCTGGACGGAGTGGGAGCAGTGCAACGAGGTTGACAATCTCTCCGAAACAATCCTGCTGCGGGATCTCATCCGCACAGCGTGGGAGGGCTGAACCCTTGAAGACCAAACGACTGAGAGGACAGACGGCCTGGATCAGCGGCGCGACGAAGGGCATCGGCGAGGCCGCCGCGCTGCTGTTCGCGGAAGAAGGCGCGGCCGTGGCCGTGATCGGACGGAATGAGGCGGATGGCGCTCGCGTCGTCAAGGCCGTCAGGCGCAAGAGAGGCAAGGCGATCTTCCTTCCTTGCGACGTCGCCAGAGAAGACGAAGTCCGCGTATCCATCGCTCAGACCGTCGCCGCCTTTGGCGGACTCCAGATTCTTGTGAATAACGCCGGAATCGTGGATATCCGGATGCTCCACGAGTGCTCGGAGGCGCAGTGGGATCACGTCATGGATACCAACGTCAAGTCCATGTTCTTTGCTTTCAAACACGCGTTTCCACACCTGCGCGGGAACAAGCGCAGCTATGTTGTGAATGTCGGCTCGATCAGCAGCCTGGTCGGCCAAAGCGGCACGCCGGCGTATACAACGTCAAAGGGCGCCGTGCTGCAGCTTTCAAAATCGATTGCTCTCGACTACGCGCGATACGGGATTCGCTCGAACTGCATCTGTCCGGGAATTACCGATACGCCCATGCTCCGGCAGCATTTGAACGCTTCCGGGGACCCCAAGGGCCACCTCGCCAGACGCCTCAACCGCGTCCCTCTCAATGTCCCCTTGACTCCTCGCGACGTGGCCCGATCCATTCTCTATTTCGCCTGCGAAGATTCAGCGGGCATTACCGGAGCGGCTCTCACCGTCGATGCAGGCTATCTTGCGGCCGCGGAATGGGATTGCGCCGCACTGCGAACCACAGGAACCCGGAAGGAGCAAAATGCCCGGTAATACGGTGACCCTTAAATCGAGCACGGAACTCCTTGCCTTTGAGCGGCACAGCGGCCGGCTTGTTTCGTTTCGCAGCCTGTCGGCACCGGGACAGGAATTCATCGCGTCCGCGCCCGAGCATCCCGCCTTCGTCGTGCAGTTTCTGGACGAGAAGGGAGAATACCGCCGAATCACTTCTCATGATGCCCGGCAGACGCGCGTTTCCATGACAGAAAAGGGCGCGGCGAGTACTCTGACGATGACGTTTCGCAACCTTGCCGGCCTGGACCTCGCCGTTATCGCGACGGTTCGCGCTTCCCGCGTGGAACCCGGCACACGCTGGTCTATCCAATTGGAAAACAACGCGGGGTTAAGGATCGTTGACGTCCAGTATCCCTTTGTCGTCGTCCGGTATGAGCTGCGCGGATCGCTCCTGTCCCCGTTTTACGCCGGGCGGCTGCTCAAGAACCCTGCACCTGAAACGCTCGGGCCGGATGGGGAAGATGCCTGGCAGTTTGCACCGGAGAATGGAGACTCCTCTCACTACCCGGGCGGAATGTTTGCTCAGTTTCTTGCGTACTATACGGACCGCGCGGGGCTCTACATGGCGTGCGAAGACGCCGCGGCCAATGTGAAGATCATCAAGACGCTTCATCGGCCGCCCGGTCTGCGGCTCGGCATCGCCCACGTAGGGGACTGGCCGCGCAAAGGAAAGCGCACGCTGGAATACGACATCGTGCTGCGCAGCTTCCGCGGCGACTGGCACGCCGCCGCCGACCTGTATCGCGACTGGACTTTGAAACAGCCCTGGGCCACCCCGCTCCACCGCCGCCTCGATGTGCCGGCCTGGCTGCTGGATTCCCCCGCCTACATCACCCTGCGCCTGCAGGGCGAACTGGACATCGGGCCGGTCTTTCCAATCAAGGAATTTCTGCCGTACGAAAAAGCGATTCCCCTGCTCTCGCGGCTTGCACGCCGGCTTGACGCCCCGCTTGTCGCCGTGCTCATGGCCTGGGAACGCGGCGGGCCGTGGGTATACCCGGATTGCTTCCCGCCTGTGGGTGGGGACAAATCGATGAAGCGCTTCATCGCGATGGCCCGCCGCCGCGGCTGGCGCGCGGGCTCCTTCTGCAATGGCACGCGCTGGGTCACGAAACATTTGTGGAACGACTACGACGGCCGCGATTTCTATCGCAACAACGGCGGCGCCAGGAGCGTATGCCGCACGCCACGCGGGATGGAGTGGCAGGAGGCCTGGGACAAGAGCTGGCGCCCAAGCTATGCCTGCTGCCTGGGTACGCGAAAGACCAGGCAGCTCGCCGAGGCGTTCGTGAAGCGGCTCATCGGCTGGGGTATGGAGTCCATCCAGTTCTTTGACCAGAACATGGGCGCCGCCACCTTCCCTTGTTTTTCGGCAGACCACGAGCACCCTGCCGTCCCCGGGAAGTGGATGGCCGCCGGGATGCAGCAGGTCGTGGAAGGCTTTCGCCGGGCGGCACACGCCGCAGGGTCGGAGCAAATCATCCACTCGACCGAGGCGCCGTGCAATGAAACCTGCCTCCCACTGTTTCAGCAAACCGATGTGCGCGTCATTCCGCCCGGTCATGTTTCGAACTACGAATTCATGCCTCTGTATCACTATTTATATCATGAGTGCATCACGCTTCAGGGCGGGATGGGTATGGGCCCGGAGCCGCACCATCTCCCCACGCGAAACGCGTGCAACGCCGTTCTCGGAGAACTGCCCGGCGCCGTAATGATCAGTGACGGCACGCTGCTCAACAAGGATACCGGGAACTGGGCGCCATGGAAGCCACAAGTCGGCTCGAACGACGAAGCCCTGGAGATGATGCGCACTGCGCTGGCATTGCGACGCGGACCCGGCAGGGATTTCCTCACGCTCGGCCGCATGCTTCGATCTACTGAAATCGGCGGCGTTGAGACCATGACCTGGGAATCGAACGCGCGCATGAATCGGATCCCGGCCGTCTTTCATGCCGCCTGGCAGGCTCCTGACGGCCGACCGGGCATCGTACTGGCGAACTGGACAAACAAGCCCCGAAAAATCGCGGTTGCCGATGCTCGGCTTGGGAAGCAGCCGATCCTGCACGTCGCGGGATCGCGGCTTACTTCGAGACACCTGACCCTCCGCCGTTCCGGTGCGAGCACAGACATCACCGTACCACCGCTCGGCTGCGTGTTGATGGAAGGGGAAGCGACGGAAACATGATGAAACCTGAAACGATCAATCTCTGGCCAGGACCGGCGCCCGTTGGCGACGGAACGGTCGATCCGTCAATTCCTTCGGTCACCGTTTACCGCCCCACTCTGGCAAACGGGACCTCCATTGTCATTTGTCCGGGCGGAGGGTACAGCTCTGTCGTCATTGAGCCGGAAGGTCATGGAATCGCCCGCTGGCTGAACGGGTACGGGATCACCGGAATCGTGCTGGAGTACCGGCTTCCCCAAGGCAGGCCTTTCGTGCCGCTGCTGGATGCGCAGCGCGCCATTCGCCTGGCGCGATCCAAAGCGCGGGAGTGGAAGGACAACCCGGATCGGCTTGGCATCATGGGGTTTTCCGCCGGCGGGCACCTTGCCGCAACAGCGGGCGTCCGGTTCGACAACGGCAATCTCAAGGCCGCGGATCCGATCGAACGATGCAGTTGCCGGCCGGATTTTATGATCTTGATCTATCCTCTGATCATCCTGGGAGACAAGAAGCTTGAAGGCTGCAAGAACAATCTGCTTGGCACGGAAGCGGCTGCCGAGCTGACGGACTTCTTCTCCTGCGAGAAACAGGTGACGCGACAAACGCCGCCAGCCTTCCTGGCTCATGCCCAGAATGACCGTGTCGTCGCGCCGGATCACAGCCGCTTGTTCATCGAAGCGTTGAGCGCCAAAGGCGTGGCAGCCGAGTACCTGAAACTACCCGAAGGCGATCACGGCCTCAACGGGTATCAGGGTCCGATGTGGGATGCATGGCAGACCCAATCCCTGGAATGGCTTGCGGCGCAGGGGTTCGTTCCCGAGACTGCGCTCAAGCCGTCTTCAGAATCCTGACATCATAGCCGGTCAGCGCCAGTCGACTGCCGATTTTGCCGCCGGTGAACAAATCCCTGTACCGGCCCGGTTTCAGGTTCACCGCCGCCGGCCGCGCGTTGAAGTTCATCACGAAAATGTAATCGTTCTTTCCATCGGTCCGCTTCTGGGCAGACACCCCCGCGGGCAATGTTGTCTCCAATGAACGCTGAAGCTTCAGTGTCTTCACGAGATTGCCGTAGAAAGCGTCGTGGAATCGTTCATCATTGCGGCTGGCGATGTAGTATGCCTTCCCTTTCACGTAGGAGTTCACCGTCACCGCCGGCCGCCCCTTGTAAAAATCAGCGCCATAGACGGCAAGCGCTTTTGCGGTCTCGACGTGGATAAGCCCCATCAGTTCCCGGGCGCCATATTTCCCCTTGAGTCCGGCGGCATTCCCGGAACGCGCCACCACGCTGTTGCTTTCGCCCGGATAGACGGCATCAATCTCTTCGTCGAGGATTCCCAACACCTCGCGCAAACCCGCCCCCGGGAAACCGCCGCGATAACAGAGATCATGTTCATCCACGATGGCGGTCCAGTAGGTCGCCACCCACGTGCCGCCGCGTGCGACAAACGCCTTCACCTTGTCGGCCATGCCGGGCCGGAGCAGATACATCATCGGCGTCACGACGACTCTATAGTCTTCCAGGGAACAGGTCTGGTCAATCACATCAACCGGCACGCCTCGTTTCCAGAATGAACGGTAGTGCGCCATGGCGGTTTCATCATACTTTCGGATGTCCTTGCCGAGCCCTTCCATCTGCTCAATCGCCCATCCCACTTCCCAGTCATAGACCAGAGCCACATCCGGCTTCACCGTGGTGCCGATGATATCGTCCATGCCCTGCAAAACCTTGCCGACATCGGCTACGTCCCGGAACACACGGGTTTGTTCGTGTCCGCCATGGTCCACCACCGCGCCATGGAATTTCTCACACCCGCCCTGCCCCTTGCGCCATTGAAAATATTGAACCGTATCCGAGCCGTGCGCCACCGCCTGCAGGCTG
>CAIXUF010000307.1 GCA_903922535.1 Candidatus Hydrogenedentota bacterium | reverse complement strand
TAGTATTTTGCAACCACCTGCACCGCATCGCCATAGTGCTCCTGGAGCCGCTGCCCGGCCACGGGGTCATAGACGCGCACCTTGGCACCCGCCGCGCACAGCCCGTCCATGATCTCCACGGCTGGCGCGCCGCGCAGGTCGTCGGTGCGCGGTTTGAAACTGCCCCCCCACACGGCGATGGTGCGCCCCGCAAGGCTGCCGCCATAGAAATCAACAATGCGCTGGATGAACTGCGCCCGGCGGCGGTCGTTGACCTCCTGAACACCCTGGATCAGGTCGCAGGGCACCTTCTTGTCATGCGCCATCCGTATGCAGGTGGCCACATCGCGGGGCAGCCCCGCCCCGCCGTAGCCGAGGCCCGGGAACAGGAAGGTTGG
The DNA here is from genome assembly GCA_903922535.1 of Candidatus Hydrogenedentota bacterium. The sequence continues at coordinate 12,876 of CAIXUF010000307.1, read as the reverse complement.
CCCGATGCGGCTGTCTGTGCCAACGGCCTCGCGGACGTCGGCAATGTCGCACCCCCAGGCCTCGCAGAGGTCGGCAATCTGGTTCATGAGCGATATGCGCGCCGCCAGCATGACGTTTGTCGCGTACTTGGCCATCTCGGCGCTGCGGCGGCCCATGATCAAGATCGGTTTGCCGGTGCGCAGGAAGGGGCCGTAGAGTTCTTTCATGATTTCGCGCACCCGCACATCCTCGCAGCCGATGATGATGCGGTCGGGACGCATGAAGTCGTCCACGGCGGAACCCTCTTTCATGAAGTCCGGATTGACGACAACGTCACAGGGGTGCGCGGAATTGTCCCGGAGGATCTGCTCCATCTGTTCGGCGGTGCCGGGCGGGCAGGTGCTCTTGTTCACCAGAATCCGATAGCCCGACATGGCCTCGGCGATCTGCCGGCTGGCGTCCAGCACACGGCTCACGTCCGCCTCGCCGTCCTCGCGGACGGGCGTGCCGACGCACAGGAAAACCATGAGCGAGTTCGCCACGGCCTGGCGCAGGTCGGTCGTAAAGGAGAGACGCTCCTCCTCCAGATTGCGCACGACAAGCTCCTCAAGCCCGGGCTCATGGATGGGCAGTGTGCCCTGGCGCAGCAGGTTGATGCGGTCCGCATCACGGTCCATGCAGACGATCTGGTGGCCGTTTTCGGCGAAACAGGTGCCGGTGACAAGTCCCTGGTATCCGGTGCCGACAACCGTGATTTTCATGTGCTCAACTCCGTTCATTGCAGGGCGGAAGAAGCCCGGCATTCAGGCAAGTCAGGCTCCGCGGCGCGGGTGGTTCAAGCCGGAGGCGAGAACCACCGGAGCGGCCGTGAAATGGTGCGGGCCGCGCCTGGAGGCCGCGGGATGGATTCTATAAACCTTCCACTTCCATGCCGACCACAAGCCACTTGCCCTCATCCTTGGCAAGGGTCAACTCGCACGCGACCGATCCGGCCGTTCCGGAAAGATCCACCGGATACACCGTGCACTTCCCGCCCTTTATGGTGCGTTGGGCATTGTCAAAGCTTACCTTGGCATCGTCAAGATATCCCGATGCGACGGCTTCCTTGATAAAATTGGCAAGGGTCGCCTTGTCTGCGGCCTGGCTTGACGTGAACTTCTCGGAAAAAGTTGTCATGAAGCTGTCCACGTTCTTTGCCACAAGCGTCTTTGCCCATGTGTCGAGCGTCTGCTGGATGCGCACCTCGTCGCTGGGTCCCTTCGTGGTGGCGCAGCCGGTAAGGCCCAACCCCAGCAGCAGTGCAACGGCGCAAAGTGTCAAAATAGTCTTTTTCATTGGACATTCTCCTTGATTGGGATCGTTGGTGCCCAGCCGCAAATCCCGCGCAGTCGGGGTGCCTCTGTGCTTCAGTATAATTGACGCCGGGGGCATGGCGTCAACGGAGGGGAGCGAAACGGGAAATCTACGGAACCATGGGAGCCTGATTCGAGGAACACGGCCGAGGGAAAGCAAAACGCGGGGTCCGGCGTTTGGCCGGACCCCGCGCGTAAGTCGGGGGTGACTTGACTATTTGCCCGGTTCAGCAGCGGGCGGGGCCGCAGCTTCGGGTGCCGGCGCAGCCGCGGCTTCCGGCGCGGGGGCAGCCGCGGCGGCCGGGGTGCCCTGCTCCATCGAAAGGACAAGCTTCGTGTCATACCAAGAGCCGTCCAACTGCGCGAGGACGCGCAAATCGCGGACGATGGCGTTAAGTTCCACCAGCGCGCCGTCAACTTGCTCGGGCACCGTGCCGGGAGGCGTCATGGCCTGCAACACCGGACGCAGCACATCGCTGTACAGCGCGGTGCGGAGCAGGAACGCCCCGTAATAGGGCGTGGAAGGCTCAAGGGGCGGCTTCTCGGAGGCGAACAGGTTGGAGTTCTGCTTGGCCTTGGCCCGATCGATAAGCCCCTTCATGCCAGCGATGTTGTTGGAAAGAACCAGCGCGTCCCCGGCAAAGGTGCTGTACAGGGGAATCGGTGAGGGGATTGCCGTAATCTGGTTGATCTGGACCTCGTTGTAGGTCTCCATCAGCTTCGGTCCTGCAAGGCCCATCAGCATCTGTGCGGTCTGGGGTTTGCTGGTGCCAATCATGATGTACACGCTGGGGAACTGGAGATCGTTCAGTCCGCCGACGCCGATGGTGATTTCGTCGCCAAGCAGGCTCATCCCCTGGTTGACGTAGGTGGATATCTGCTGCGCCTTCGGACTGTTCTTCATGTCCGGGGGCAGGGCGTTATTGGCGGATTCCGCGATAATCCGTTTGGCCTGCTCGTTCAGGCGGTGGCTGAAGAAGGCCATCGTGTCATCAGGAAGCATCGGCGCAAGGCGCAGTGGCTCGGCCAGTCCAATGTAGTCCAGCATGCCGGGATGCGTGGCGGAGTCCATGCGTGAGCGCAGTTCCACCCGGTCGTCCAGGATGGACAGGGTCGTCAGCATGGGGTCGTCGGCCGTTTCGCCGGCGAACATCTTCTCCAGCACGGAGAATTGCGCCTGGGCCATGGCCACCGCTGCAGGCTTTACCTTGGCGGCCGTTTCCATGAGTTGCTTGAGCACGGGAATAAAGTCGCGGCCGTAAACCATTGTCACAAACTCATTTGCGTCGCCCGCCGGGCAGGCGGCCGTGCCATAGCGGAAGGTGGCGGGCTGTGCAAGGTGCGCGGCGGCCGATTTGACCATGTCCAGGTCGGTGCCGATGACCAGGCGCTTGTCCGCGATGAAGTAGGCGGCGGTGACCGGACCGTCATAAACGTTCAGCTTGACCCCGGCGACATCCTCCGTCTTGGGTCCGCTCATTCCGGGAGCGATGGCCAACGCCGTTGTGAGCAGTTGCTCGGCCTTGTCCACATCGAGCAGCGGCAGCGTCAGAACAAGCTTCAAGTCCTTGGGGTTGAATTCCGGCATGGCGGGCGGACTGTCGGGGGCCATATCCTTCAATGCCTTGGCGGCCGTCTCGGCAAAGGCGGAGAAATTCATGAACAGCCCACCGCTTTGATCCGGGTCCACGCCGACCGCCTTCAGCGCGTTCACGGTTCCGCCTTCGTACTGGATGCCCGCTTCGCCCGCCATGTCGCGCACGAAGTTGTCCATCTCATCCTGAACGTTCAAATCCCCTTTGAAGGCCTTTTGCGCGATGGGCACGGTCTTCGCGAGCATGATGCTCAGAGGCGGCAGGCCCAGGGCCAACTGCGTCTTTTCCGGCATCAGCTTCAGGCTGGGAAGGGTTATCGGCGTCGGGCCGGGCTCGGTGGACAGTGCCTTTTCCGGCGCGACCAGCTTGACCGGCGGGGGCGGGGGCGGCGGTGCGGTCGTTTTGGCGACATCCTTCGCCGCGGGCGCCGGTGCCTTGGGAACAGCGGTCATGCCGGTGCCGCCCAAGTCGAAGAAGTAGTAAAGGGCGCCTGCCGCCGCTGCCACCAGTACAAGCAGCAGCACAAGATTCCGGGTGCGTGGTGTCATGGCTCACGATTCTCCTGTTAGATGATCAAAGGCCCGCAACGCCGTTGAATTGCCCCGCGGCAGACCTCTGCCACAGTCGGCGCCATTCATAATACGGTTAACTGGACCCGCGCGCAAGTGCGCCGGTTGCAGATTCAGACATGGAGAAAAGATCCCAGATTGCGCACAAGATAAGGAAGGGGCGAGAGACCGGGGCTTGTCCAGTTATTGAACACTTTGGTGTACAGATTCTGGACGAAATTTGACGCCTTGGAGGAGCAGTATTTATTCGTCCGGTGCCTTGATCATCACAATCCCCAGCAAATATGCCGTTTTTACGATCCGGTACTGCGTGTCGCGCAAAATGGCATGCAAATTGCATAGGCAGTTGCAGTTCGTGGCAGTTGAAGGTCAGAGGCGTCTCCCGTGTCGAGGGTGAGGGATCCTTTCTGCGGGGAGACCATAAACTGGGCGGAGGGGGTTTGTCATGAGGAAGGGAATTACGGTTGTGCGGGCTCATGCGGCGCTGTCGGTGTGCCTGTTGCTGGTCGCACTGGGCTTGGCGGGCGGTGGGGTGTACGCCGTCCTTGCGGGCGACTTGGAACCGGCGGGGCCGGGTGAACCTGTTTCCACGCTGAACCCGGACGAAGTCACCGCTGCAGGCACGGCCCCCGCGCAGGCCGCGCAACAATGGTTTCGGGACACGGCGGCGGCCAATGGCATTCCCCTGCCGGAAACTGCCCGGGCCGAGGCGCTGGCGGCACCCTCCGCGGCATCATCGGGGACAACGGCCGCGGTTGCGGTCGTGACTGCGGACACGCCCTCTGTGATGCCGGTGCATCTGCCTGTCTCGGCCATGAACGTTCAGCGGCTCCAACAGGCCTTTCCGGGGATGCATATTTCGGCGGAGATGGAGGCGCGGACGCAGGCCCAGCTTGACGCGCTGGCGAATGTCACGTTGGGTATCACGACGGCAGCCGTGAACCAGGGAACGGAGCGGAGTGCGGGGCCTGCCGCAAAATCCCGCGCTGTGCAAAAGAGCAACGAGGGCGAGGAGGAACCGAATTTCGACGATCTCGATCTTGCGGGGGATTTTACGGCTGTAATGGCGATATTCTACCCTGATGCGGAGTCCCAGAGCATCGATATGAACCGCCTGACCCTCAACGCTGACGGCGACATGTGGTTTGGAGGCGGCAACGGCATCCCAGACCGCGCCGAGCTGATGATCGTGCAGCATGTGCTGCAAACGGACAGCATCGAGTTCTTGACTGACGGCGGGGTAAGCCATTACGCCGCAGTTCATCGCTGGCAGGCCATCCTGAACTCGTTTCATCCGGTGGCGGGCGCTTTGGGACTTGGTCTCACCGAAGGACAGCAGGACAGCCTCAAGAATGTGATTGCCGGCTATTGCATGCTGGGCGATCCGGGCTCTGTGGTGACGGGCGTTCTGCTGGGCATCCTGGGCGGCTGGGGTGTGGTGAATGGTGAGGCATTGACCGGCCTGATTGGGCCCATGCCGTGGCCGTTAAGCGCCGGGGGGAATTTCAGCGGCAGCGAAGCGTACTGCAATTCCGCCATGGCCACCATTGCAGCGATCATTGCGCCGGCCGCAACCCCGCCCGACGCGACCTTTGCCGAGGTGTTTGACACGTACAGGGACCTGCTCGACGCGAACACGGGCAGCCAGGAGGCCCTGCTGAACGCGGTGCAGTCCAAGATCCCCGGATTTCATTTCCACTCGGTGACGATTGAGACGGCCGGGCAGTTCTTCTTGCCAAACGTGGGCCGTTTTGATTCTCCCGCAGGCTGCCCGGTGACGATGATCGCTGAGCCCGATTCGCCTTGGCATTTCGACCACTGGGAAGTGACGTCGGCGTCCGGTGCGAGATTCATGACGGCCACCCAGACGCTCACCATCGACAACCTGAGCGACGACATAACGGTGCGCGTTTGCGGTCATGGCGTTTCCACCGCAGCAATAGACTTTGCCTTCACGGACCGGCGTTTGGAACAGGCGGTGCGCGTGGCAGCGGACAAACTGACCGGCGACCTGCTGTGGGCGGATGTGGACGGGCTGCACCTACTGGAGGCCCGGGGCCAGGGCATCACCAGTCTGGATGGCCTGCAGTACCTGTCGGGGCTCCTCTTTCTTGACCTGCGCGACAACAGGATTGCCGATCTCACGCCACTGGCCGCTCTGGCAGGGCTAAAGGCCCTGTGCCTTGGCCACAACAACCTTGTCTCCGTGTCCGGCCAATCCCACCCGCTCGCGCCGCTGGCGGGCCTGAACCAGTTGGAATTGCTCGATTTGGGCTGGACCTTTGCCGGGTTCGACCAGATGGAGTGGGCCAGCCACGGCCAGGGCAACCGCCTTACGAACGTCGCCCCACTGGACTCCCTTGCATCACTCAAGGATCTGGATCTGTGCGGCAACGCTCTGGTCTCACTCGACGGGCTGTCCAACAAGCCCGCGCTCCAAGTTCTGCTGCTGGACGACAATCCGATGCTTCTTGCGCCGGAGAACACAGCGTATTCGACACAGAATGGGACCACCGTTGCTTCGTTGAACAGTCTCATTGTGTTGTCCGCGGCGAACACAGGCTTGACAAACGGCGCACTCACGGCCCTGCTGCGCGACCCCGAAAACGCGGGCGCTTGCAGCCTGACGGCGCTGCTGGGAATCGCCCTGAGCGGCAATCATGACATTACCACTCTGGCCTCACTGGCACCGTATTCGGATTTGCAGATTCTGAAGTGCGGAGACAATCCGAACCTGGTCAATATCGACGCGCTTGGGGGCAAGAACGCGTTGACTGTTGTCTATCTTGCAGGCACATCCGTCACGGACTTGACTCCGCTGACGGGGACCAGCTTTCAGGGTGGAACGCTCGGGTTGCGGAACAATACGCCGCTTAACAACCTGGCCGAAATGTCGGTCTGCAACGAGGTCGACAGCATAGAGGCCCATGGCAATACTGTGGCCCGTGACTTCGCATGCGGCGCCGAAAGTCTGATCACCCTCGCCGTCTCTCCCGCGGACGCCGGGACGGTGCTGCCCTTTGTGGGAGGCTACCCCGTTTATTTGGGAGGGCATGGGGGAGCCGCCGTCGTGCAGGCAGTGGAGACCAACCCCGACTATATCTTCTCGCACTGGGACGGCCCCGTCACGGACGCAGACAATCCGACCACGCCCGTGTACATTGACCAGAGCATCACGCTGACCGCGATGTTTGTCAAACATGCGGATCACACGCTGACCATGCTCCCGCCGGACGGGGCGGGCACGGTGACACCCGTGCCCGGGTGCTGGGCGTGCCGAAACGGGGAACAAAGGGCCATGACGGCCACCCCCGCGCTCGGATGGGTCTTTGCGCAGTGGGTGGACGGTCAAGGCGTGACCTACCCCAACGGCGACCGTGACACCCTGACCATGACCATGAGCACAAGCCGGGTCGTGAAAGCGGTGTTTCTCCCCGCAGATGTCCGGTTGTATGTATCCGTAGACGGGAACGGGAAAGTGACGCAGGATCACGATTCCGGCTATTATTCGTCGGGTGACACAGTCACCCTGACTGCCGTACCGGACACCTACAGTTGCCTGACAGGGTGGCAATACACGGACTTGGATACCTGGGCGCCCAATGCCTTGAACGTTTCCTGTGTGCATTTGACTCCGGACAGGTGCCCGAATGGATCCCGCGCCGTTCATGTCGTTTTCAACCAATGCGACAAGACGGATTTCAACCTTGAGGTTGACGGCTTTGGCATCACCACCCCGGAAGAGGGCACGTACCACTGTACCCCCGGGACAATGCTTGCGCTTTCCGCAAACCCCTATCCCGGTTGGCGTTTCGATCATTGGGAAGAGACCGGCCTGCCCGATCAGCCGCGCGATCCCTACAGTGTCACAATCACCCAGCAGACGGCCCCCCGAACCATCACGGCGAAGTTCGTGAAACACAACGTGGTGGACGATTTTCAGGCGTGGCTGATCGCGGTCTATCCAGGGACTCAGCCCGACATCGGCAGCTATCATCTTGGCCAGGACTTCCTTCCCGACCAGCACGACCAAAGCGCCCGGGGGCATGACATGCCCGACCTGATGCGTTTCGTCATGCTCGATGCCTGCTTGAGGAACCCGGCTCATCCGCTGCACGCGGAGGTGACCGAAGCATTCTGGGGCAACGTGGTAAAGTGGTATGCATACGCGGCCCAGTTTACTGACAATGACATGAACACGAACGCGGGGCCCTATGTTTTCCCGTCCGCGGCGGAACTGCACAGCTTCGCCGCCTATTCAACGTTCCGGTCCGTGAATGACGCCCCCCCCTGGACCACAATGGACACGTTGGCAGTGAGTATCTTCAAAATCGCACATCACCTTTCGCTGTACTCCACCGACAGTCAGGGCCTGTACCCCACATTCGTGGGCGGCCTGGGCCTGAACGGCGATTTCGACGGCGACGGATTCTCCAATATAGACGAGTGGCTGCACAAGGAGTGGATCTATGCAGGGGTTGCGGCGGGAATTCCAAACTGGACGCCGGGCACCGGAGCGTTGGAACCAAACACCTTCATTGGTCTGGTGCTCGATCTCCTTGACGATGGTCTTTTGTCTCCGGCCATCGTGCCACAGTTTACCAGCAGCATGCCGGCCGGTGCGCCGCCGACCGTCAATGTGACCGTTGCAAAAGAAGGACATGGAAACACCAGCCTGCCGCCTGGCAACTACTCTTTGCCCAGGTACCGGCTGGATGACTGGCCGCCCGGCTCCACGCAGACGGAATGCGCAGATTGCCAAAGCACCTCTTTGACCGTGCACGCATGGAACACGGCAGACTGGTTCTTCCGCTTCTGGTATTACGAGACCGGCCCCGGCACCGCCACCGCGCAATTTGGTGGAGGCGTGTGCCCGGCAGGCACCGGAGAGAATCGTCTGACAATAGAGCCAAGCAACGGCCCCGAGGGAAACAGCATCCTTGCGCAATTTGGCAGTCCAACGCAGTGAATCCTTGTGTGCAGGGGCTGCCAGTAACGCGGGGCCCGCAGTCACGCGGCAACTGTCGGCGAACCACGTGACGAAGGTGATGAAACTCACGACAATATGGGGAACATGAGAATGCGACGAATGGGAATCGGTAGTGCAATAATGTCATGCTTGGTCCTGCTTCTTCCGCTGGCTTCGCGGTCCGGTCATTCGGAACCCGTGGATCCGGTTCCGCAGGAGTACGGTTCCTTGGGCGTGGACCAGCAGAAGACCGCTTCGGGCGGCACGCTTTGGAGCCAGGATTGGAGCGAGGAGGAAACGGACGAGATCAACAGCTATATGCAGTCACATACGGCCATGCGCAAGTGGATTGAACGAAGCTCGCGCCCCTTCCAACTGGGCTCCTCGTTCGATATCGGCACCGAATGGCGTCTTTGCGATCCCATGATCGAAGGCGAACCGGAAAGCGCGCGCGAACTTGGCGACGCGCCGGCATGTCCGCCAATTCCCTGGCCGTACTCCATCAACGACCCTGGTTGTGATCCGCGCGCCAACTTGCCGGGGTGCCCGAACACGTACGTGCCCCTTCTGGACTACCCGGAATACAGGGCGTTGACCGCCTTTGATTTCAATTTCACGACCGTCGGTGGAATGGACCTAGGCGGGCTTTGCAGGAAGGAGAACACGTACTATTGTTTCCAGGAGAAAGAGGAACTGGAGGATTTCGCGGAGCCGAACAACCAGTTCACCGGCGCGCAGCATCTTATTTTCACCCTTCCCACGTGGCTGGCACACCAGCTCAAAGATGCTCGCCAGGGTGATCCGGATCACGGAGCGGTTTGGTTTGCAACGAAGATCATAGATCACATCGACAATGTGGTCACCCACTTTTCCACAAAGCCCAACGCCCGGCCCATCAGCCGTTGGAATGTGGCCAACGAGATGACGGTCTGGGGGGCGCCGCCAATCACCCTCGCTGCGGGTGTCATCGCGGCTGACCAGACTGCGTGGACCGTGAACGGGCCATGGAACGACGTGCCCCCCGGGCCGGACCTTGTTGGAAAACTCCCACGGGAGGTGTCGGACGAAGTTGATATTTCCGGCGAAACCTTTGGCGGTCCGGATTATTGCCAGTATGCCCTGGTCATGGACGAGGCGAACGGGGACGAAATGGTGAAGATAACCGGCCACGTTCCCGGCAGCAACGTCATCACGGTGGTCCGGGGACAGGCCGGCACGACGGCGGCACAGCAGCACCCAAGCGGTCTTTACCTCTATACGATCAAGGACATCGTATGGCCGGATAGAAATCTTGAGCCTACCTGCGATCCTGACAGTACCGTCACCAACAAAACATATGCAAGTTTCTACTGGCCGTGGTATACGCTGACAGACTTTGCCGGGGGGCGTGCGCACGACATATCGGATATTGTGCTGGTTGACGCGTTTCTGCACGCACATCGCGCCGACCCCAGCGCCACACTCCTGTACTGTGACTTCAAGCAGGTGTTTGCGGACAGCAACAGGGCGGGAGAGGTGACGGCGGTAACGGTGACAAATGGGGGCAGCGGGTACACATCTGCGCCCATCGTCGAGTTTTCGAGCGATACCGGGACCGGTGCGGCGGCGACAGCGTCCATATTGGATGGACATGTTGTGGCTGTCACTGTCACGAACCCGGGTACCGGGTATACCACCGCTCCAACGGTGAGTGTTTGTCCTGGCGGAGCGTCCGCGTCGGCCTGCATCTACCCCCGCGTTACGAACCAGCACCGGCGTAACGCCCTCGCCATGGTGCGCCTCCTCAAGGCGTCGGGCGCGCCCATTTCCGGCATGGGCATCCAGTGCTATGTGCCCGCGTGGGCATGTCTGACTAACAAGCACGAAAGGCTTCCAGATGATCGTTATGCGGGCCTGCGGCTGAATCCCAGGCAGCTTCGTGGTATTGTGGATAATGTCTCAGAATTTGGAAAGTACGGCGTGGTGGCAATCTCCGAAATGGATGTACGCATGGGAATCCCGACTACAAATCCGTCTGTGCTTAATCCCAATCAGGAATGGAAGAATATGGACGCAACCTGCGGATCGCGACCCGACGAGAGTCCCCCCGTGATAGGATGGTCAGACGAAACGGCGGCTATACGCCAAGTTTGGCAGGGCCGCGTTTACAAGGCAATACTGGACGCGGCGCTGGCCGCGCCCCAGGTCTACAATGTGGTCTTCTGGGGAACGATAGACAAGCATTGCTGGCGCAATCAGCCATCGGCGACTGACGATTCCACATGGCCTCCGGGAACGGAAGATCCTTCGACGTCCGACAATCTTAATGCGTGCAATAGCGACATTCTGGGAGCGAAAGTGGTCAACGGCCAGTTGCAGGGCCGTTACCATCTCAAACCGGCCTACTACGGTGTGCGCGAGGCGATATGCGACTATTTCGGAGATGCCTTTACCGTGAAAGACGCAGATGGGAAGGATGCGGCTCGCTTTGTCGAGAACGGCAATGTGGTTCTTCTGAAACCTGGCGCCGCAGTGCATACCTTTGTTTCAGACCTGTCGGACAGCGCTATTCCAGGGATCCGCTTTGTGGCACGGGATGGCCAGGGAATTCGCCGGATGGTTGTCACCGGCGCGGGCCACATCTATTTGGCGGGAGACCTCATGGAACGACAGGAGCAGTCGCAAATGCCGGAGAGCGGCAGAACGGCGATCTTTAAGGTACAATTCCCTTCGGATTGTACGGATTGTACGGATTGTGCTTATGGAAGAGTGGTTGCTCTCATTGATGATGCAGGCAACCTCCAGCTCCGCGGACCCGCGGATGGCGATGATCCGGGCAAGTTGAACGCCACGGGCATTGTTATAGCCAATGGAGTTCCCTTTACACTGGAGAATAGATATTTAATCGACTCCTACAGCACATACCAATGAGGTGTTTCATAAATGAAACCGCAGTTCGCGCATTGTATAGCCTTCTTGACCCGATTCATCGTGCTCGGGTTTATATGCCTTCTGTCCTGGAATGGTGTCGCACAGCCGCCCAATCGCGGCTATTATTGGACCCAAGTCACTGCCGCAGCGCCATGGGCCGGTCGTGCCTATCACACGGCAGTTAGTTTCAAAAACAGAATCTGGATTATGGGTGGCGATACTCCGAACTCGATGAGGGACGTGTGGTCCTCCTCTGATGGCCGCGAGTGGAGGCTGGAGGCGGACGAGTTAAGCTGGGCGGACTGGATCGGCGCGGAAACAGTGGTCGTGTTGGACAACAAGTTATGGCTAGTGGACACTTGGTCGGCGACCGGGGCCGTGTGGAATTCCCCCGACGGGGTGAACTGGACCCGGGTTGCCAGTAGTATTCCCTGCGCGCACCGGTATGGATGCCTAAGGGCTGTCTTTCAAAACAAACTATGGGGTCTTGGCGGAGAGAATTGGGCCGAACTCGACCCTTATTATGATGTATGGAATTCCTCGGATGGCAAAGACTGGACCCCGGTTGTGCAGAGGTTCGCCTGGGGTGCTCTTCATCCCCATGGGACGGTATTCCAAGGAAAGCTGTGGATTCTGGGCGGTACTTACTACGATCAGGATGATGGGACGGTATGGGATCATCACGCAAGCTATTCAACCGATGGAGCCGAGTGGAACACTACCCTCTCTCAAGGCGTTGGATACCAGAATACCTTCGTCGAGTTCGACAACCAACTTTGGGATTTGGACAGGGGCTACGATATCTATTATCCTTGGGATGAGGAAGATTTGCACACGAGCAGTGAGGTGTGGCATTCCGAAGACGGAGCGAACTGGTGGCCTGTCTCTAACGCTCCTTGGCAGGCGCGCATCGCTCAGGCAGCGGTCACGTTTGATGGAAAGATCTGGGTGCTCGGAGGGACAATCGATAATCGCACCTTTCTCAATGACGTGTGGAGCTTGACGCCCGTCTTGTTGACCATTGACACGGGCCAGGGCACCCGCTTCAGACTTGGCGAGGAGATGACGCTCACCCTGTCCGCAGGGGACCTTGCCGGCGTGGTGGGGTATCAGTGGTCGAAGAACGGCAGCCCGATTCCCGGTGCCACGTCGGACACATACCACGTGGACCATTTCACTGAAAAGGACGCGGGCAGCTATACCTGCCAACTGACGGGGGACGGATTTGGTTCTGCCACTCCAGTGCAGATTGACCTTCTTGACCCTAACATGCCTGCCACGGGCACGACCGGGCTCGTGCTGGCCATGGCGATGATCACGGGCGTTCTGGTATTCCGGAGGCGACTGTTCTCATCCCATCCTCGTCAAAGAAGTGAGACGCGCCAATGCTAGGAAACCAACCTGCAACGGCCAAGACCTTATCCACATTACCTCGTTGTGGCATGGTTTCCAGACCACGCCATTCTCTTCCGACCGCAGGTCTCCTCTTTCGTTCGCGGTG